>SVQJ01000006.1:18782-21699 GCA_015065395.1 Oscillospiraceae bacterium | reverse complement strand
TGGTTACGATGGATTTACCTACGCCGCCCTTACCGGAAACTACTCCGATAACGTGCTTTACGCTGGACGCAGGATTGAGAGCTTCCTTCTGGATCCCACCGCCGCTCTTTGAGGGGCAATCGCCCACGCCGCAGGTGGAACAATCATGGGTGCATTCATTGTTTTCTGCCATTTTTGTATCTCCTTTTTGAAAACAAATATTATATCAGACCTTTTTGCGAACCGCCCGTACAACGGACATTACACCAACCGTTACGGCGGCGGGCAAAAGGGTGAAGGCTGTTACTATCCAGCCGGGGAACGCTGTTGCAAAGGCAGCATTTGCCGCGAAAAGTGCCAAAAATGCGCCTATCGCTGTTACAGCAAACGGTACCGCAAACATTTTCCCAAGCCTTGACTGCTTTGAGAACAGCCCGTATCCGCCCATAAGCTCTGCCCCTATAAAGGGCATAACGAGAAGCGCGGAGACGAATATACAGGTCATGATCCCTGCTTTATTTATTTCAACGGGATATCCCAGCGCCGAGATGAGAGCGGCGGCAACAAATGGTGTTGCAACAGAGATCACTGCCGCCAAGGCACCGTACATGGTGGGGAACAGCACCTCAAGCGCACCGTTTGGTGCAAGAGATATCCGACCGCATTTAAGCTCGGTTCCTTGTCCGCTTCCCGGGCAATGGGCTCCTGCAAAGGAAACGGCAAAATCCACGATAACGCCCCAAAGCACAAGGCAGGCTGCAGATGGAAGCCCGAGACCTGCGGCCGCTGTGAGCAGCATCAGCACGAGGCGTGCAGAATGGGATGCTATCAGATATTTAAGAATATTTTTAATATTGGAAAGAGCCCTTCGGCATCCGGAAATTATTTGGAAAACTCCCGAAAGTCCGCCGTCCTTTCCATCGGAAATACCGTGCGCCAGAGTTCTTATGCCTTGGGGCAATACGCCCGACTGAGTAGGCACCGCAAAGGAAGCTTGGGCATTCTTCATGCTCCACATATCCTCGATACCGTATCCCACGTAGGTTACAAAAAGCTCATCCTCACAGCAAAGCTTGATATATCGCAATCTTTCCCGTATTCCCTCGGCACCGCCATGGGTCTCTATCATCCAAAGCTTTCCTTTTTCCAGAGACAGGCTCTTTATTCCTTTGCTTTCTTCGGCGGTATAATAAATATCTCCCGTTTCAAAGACTCCCTCGGCCTTGGCATAGAACAAGTCCTCCTCACCCTTTTCGGTGAAAATGATCGTTCTTGCGCCGGATGAGCGAAGCTGGGAAAGCTGGTGGCATACACCGTCTCCCGGACGGTCTGCCACGGCAACAAAGCCCTCAAAGCAAAGATTTGCCTGCAATACCGAAATACGGCGCAGATTATTATAATGAGACTCACGCATACCTACCGCAGAAATAGTAACGCCGTGCTTTGAAAGCTCAGTTGCAAAGGCGGCTATCTTATTTCTTATTTCAAGAGTCAAAGGTTGCTTTTCCCCATTATATCTTACATAGCTTGACATGGAAAGCACCTTATCGATGCTGCCCGTTACCGCGAAATAAAAGCTGTTATTACGGGCAAGAAGAACGCTGTCCAACCCCAGAGCACCCATATCTCCTGCAGGCAGATGCTGGACTATGGAATAACGGGGCTCGCCTGCGTCAGAATCTCCCTTATTATCCTCCCAAAGGGAACGGACCAGCCTGTAAGGGAGAACGCCCTGAGTGCTCATCCTCGTTTCAAAGGCACCCTGGACGATGCCGCCCTCGGGGGATGCGCCCGTGCAATAGCAGCAAAGCCGCAAAAGATCGAGAGGAGCCTTGGCACCCTCGGTGCCCATCATGGTCAGCTCTCCGTTTTTATAATAGGAATGGAGGGTCGTTTTTCCGCTCCTCATAACGTCAACGGAGCGCAGTATCATAACATCCGTGTTTGCCGCCTTCTCTGCCATGGAGGCCTTTGCAAGAACGGTCTGACCTCTGCTTTTAAGCTTTCTTGCCCATGCCCAGGCACCTACCGCAGCTATAAACTCTCCAAGGCCTGCCGCCGCCATCGCCAGGGATGGCAGGAAAGCATCTGCAAGAGAGCTTTTTCCGAATGCTATATCAATAAAGGTTATCACCACGGCCGCACCGAGAAGAGAAAGGCTTGATACTCTTCCCCAATCAGAAAGGTCCTCCACCGTGGCAACATCGTTTTCTCCCGTAAGGACTATTCTTCCCTCACGGGCACATATAAGTGTATCGTCTCCGCAGGCAACGGCGATTCCAATGGCAAAGCCTCTTATCACCACCGATGAAGCATAGACCGTATTGGTACGGGCTGATATGGGGATATCCTTCCCTTCCACTTGGGAGATAGCTTGGGAATTCTTTGAGATTATCCCCTCAACTCCCGTTACGTTTGCTTCGGAAACGAGAATGGAATCAGCAGCCGTCAGGCGGATATCACAGGGGACGGTATCTCCGGAATCTAGGATGATAACGTCACCTACCACCACCTGGGTGGAGGGCACTACTTTAACAGTTCCCCCCCTGACCACCTTTGCGCGGGGCAAGCCCGCGGTGGCATTCGCCTCAAAGGTGCGCTCGGCGCTTATGTACACCCAGATCCTCGCCGCCCGCCCCAAAGCGAGCATCACACAAACCGCAAATGCCATATCTCCATGCCCAAAAAAGGCAAGAGCGAGCACCGATATCACAAGGAGCACCGTTGTGAGATCAAGGAAGGATCTTTGAGCATATTTTTTTACAGAAACAGTCTGCAATTCCCAGACTGTGTTTTTGGCATGGCGAAGCCTTCTCTGGGCCTCCTTTTCGGAAAGCCCTGTTGCTCCGTCAGTTCTGAATATCCTTTCAAGCTCTGCGCCGGAAAGGCTGTGCCAATCCTTACTTCGGTTGATCTGCTTAGGTCTTTCCATCACGGG
>SVQJ01000006.1:0-18772 GCA_015065395.1 Oscillospiraceae bacterium | reverse complement strand
CATCAGAGCGCTGCGATCACAAGAGAGCCGTCAGATCGGTCAAGAGCAATGGACTTTATATTGCCCTTGCTCATAACCAGCTTCTCTGCGATCTTATCCTCGATCTCCGTCTGCACGAATCTTCTCATATTACGGGCGCCGTACTTACGGCTGTATGACTTTTCGGCAATATAACGGAGAGCAGCGTCGGTATAGGTAAGCTCAATGAACTTTTCTCTGAGAGCCAGCGAAAGATCCGAAAGCATGATACCTGCAATAGAGGCAAAATCATCCTCAGTGAGTGCGCGGAATGTGATGACCTCATCCACGCGGTTCAAAAACTCGGGGCGGAGGAATTGAGAAAGAGCCTTTTCCGTCTTATCCTCGTTTCTCGAATCCTCCCCATCGGCAAAGCCTGCAAGATTTGCCCCTCCGGAGCTTCCTGCGTTGGTGGTCATTACGATCACGGTATTTTCAAAGCTTACGGTCTTTCCGTGAGCATCGGTAATGCGTCCGTCATCCAATATCTGGAGAAGGATATTCATAACGTCCGGATGGGCCTTTTCTATCTCATCGAAAAGCACCACGCTGTAGGGGCGGCGTCTTATCTTTTCGGTAAGCTGTCCGCCGTCGTCATATCCCACGTATCCGGGAGGGGCTCCCACGATACGGGAAACGGAGAATTTATCCATAAATTCGCTCATATCGAGGCGAATAAGGGTTTCGGGGGATGAGAAAAGATCATTTGCCAGAACCTTTACAAGCTCAGTCTTACCAACGCCTGTAGGACCTGCGAAAATAAATGACACAGGCTTTCTCTTTGCGGATATACCCATTCTGGAGCGGCGTACGGCGCGGACCACCGCATCCACGGCACGGTCCTGTCCCACGATCCTTTTGCGGAGCCTTTCCCCCAGCCCTTCAAGGCGGGTGTACTCGTCCTCGCTTATGGTGGATGCGGGGATACCCGTCCATATCTCGATAACGTCCGCGATATCGCTCTCCGTCATCTCCACCTCTTCACAAAGAGGCTTAAGCTCATTGATCCTTTCCTTCAGGCGAAGCTGCTCCACCTTGAGATCTGCAAGCTGCTTATATATCTCCTCGCTCTGACCGTCAGAGCTCTGAGCCTTCCCTTCAAGAACTGCCATCTGCTTTTCCGTTTCCAGAAGTCTGTCCCCTGCCTCGCATCTCTCGTTTATAGCCGCGCTGGAAAGGGATATATGAGCAGCAGCCTCATCGATAAGGTCTATTGCCTTATCGGGAAGATATCTGTCGGTTATATATCTTTCGCTGAGCACAACGGCACACCTAAGCACCTTTTCGGGGATGCGGATGCCGTGGAACTGCTCATAATAATGCTTTATGCCGAGAAGCACGTCGTGGGTATCGTCGATGCCGGGCTCTGCAACGGTTATGGGCTGAAATCTTCTTTCAAGTGCGCTGTCCTTTTCGATATACTTACGGTACTCGGAAAGGGTGGTTGCGCCTATGACCTGTATCTCTCCTCTGGAAAGAGCGGGCTTCATGATATTTGCCGCGTTCATGGAGCCTTCCGCGTCTCCCGCGCCCACGATATTATGCACCTCGTCTATGACGAGTATTATATTTCCTGCCGCCTTCACCTCATTAAGAAGGCCGAGTATCCTTGATTCAAACTGGCCGCGGAACTGAGTTCCTGCCACGAGGGCTGTAAGATCAACAAGATAAAGCTCCTTGTTTTTAAGCTTATAGGGAACGTTTCCGTCCACTATTCTCTGGGCAAGCGCCTCTGCAATGGCGGTCTTACCGACGCCGGGCTCACCTATAAGGCAGGGATTATTCTTCTGTCTGCGGCAGAGGATCTGGATCATACGGTCAAGCTCTCTCTCTCTGCCCACGACTCGGTCCAGGCGGCCCATTGCCGCCTTCTCGGTTATATTCTGACAATAAGCCGTGAGGAATTTCTTTTCCTGCTTTTTATGCTTTGATTCTTCCTTTTTATCCTTGGAAGAGGACTTCTCCTTATCCTTATTATCGAAGGGATATACACCCATTCCCTCCTTCATAAGACGGCCGAAATCCACCGCAGGAGCATCGGAATTATCCTCTGATCTTTCAAGAGCACCGGTTATCTCCGAAAGGCCGAGAGGATCCTCACCGTTTTCGATGCCGGTCATTATATCCTGCATCTCCTCTGTCATACGGTCCACATCGTCCTCACTGAGACCCATTTTTTCAATTATATCGTTAACGGGCTTTATGCCGAGCTCCTTTGCACATTTAATGCAGATCCCCTCCTGCTTTTGCTCCGTTCCTTCCATTCGCGTTATAAAAACTACTGCCATTCTCTTATGGCATCTGGAACACATTACCATAGGTTAAAATCAATCCTTTCCGTGCATCTGCTGTCAGATGCTTACAACCGCCGCGGCGGCCGATCACTTATTATCAGAGAGGCGAGCTCTTGCCTTTTTGGTGAGCTTGCCCTTCAGATATGTAATATAATAAAGCACTATTGCCGCAAAGCCGCTTACTGCGGTTGCGATACAAAGCACGTACGTTGCCCATTTATTTACCTCAAACCATGAGCGGAAAACGATCATTGCCGCTATAGCAACATAGAAAAGCACCGTATACGCCTTACCGTAGTTTTTGGAAACTCCGATGGTCCTGAACAAACGGTAAAAAACTATAGAGCCGATACCCATTATCACTTCCTTGAGAACGATGGGGATAAGGAGCCAAGCGGGAACGAGACCGCTTGCCGCAACACAAATAAGTGCGACCACCTGCATAAGCTTATCCGCCAGGGGATCAAGGATCTTTCCTGCGCTGGTTATCCAATTAAAACGTCTTGCAAGGAATCCGTCCACAACATCCGTCACACCTGCCAGCGCAAATATGATGACAGCGATATAATAATGCTCATCGCCGCCGAATACGAAAACGCCTGCAAAGGCAAACGCCATAAAAAGTCTGAGCACAGACAATATGTTGGGAATATATTTCGCTTTCATTTTCAAATACCTCTGTTATTTAATATCCCAAAATTCCGGACAATAAACCGACCGGATTATATTTTGCAAAAAAGCTTATAAGCATGGGCCTCTCAGAGTCTCCCGAAGTGATGGTATCGAGAGCGTCCATAACGAAATCCACGGACATGGAGAATATCCACACAAAGAACACAGCACAAACCGTTCCGAAAATAAGTCCCGCAGTCCTATCCATGGTCTTGAGAACGGGAAGCTCAAAGATAAAGCCGATAAAGAAGGTGAGAACCCGAAGAAGAATGATGGAGACTATGAAAATTATTATAAAGGCAATAATGCGTCCGATAGTGGTGGCAACGGGATCCGCTACCGCACGGGAGACCTTTTCGATAATATCGCCTGCCGTGCCGCTGCCCCCCATTATATCATTGATCTTTCCTTCATTTGCACCGTATTTTGCAACGGTCTCCCCGAACTGAGGGTCGCCTGCAAGCAAAGAAAGATCATATTCCCCCTCAGCTCCGGCTGCAGGGATTCTGGCAATGGAGGAGAAGGATTTTTCAATGCTTTGGGAAATATTGCCGATTATGAATCTGTCCTTTATGAATTTTCCGAGGCTTGGAGCAAAAGCGTATGAAAGGAACAGAGACGCCACTCCGCTTCCGAAAAACATAACTGACTTAAAGAATCCCCGCTTCCATCCGTAGAGCACGAAGAATGTAGCTATAGCAACAAGTATAAGATCTAAAATAAAGTTCATAAAATCTACCTTCTGCCGCCGAGCGACGGCACAAATAGTGTTGAAACCCGACTGTATTTCGTAGAAAAAAATGGTTTAGGCATCATTTTCAGGGAAAGCTTTTGTTCAGAGATCAGTCCTTAAAAAACAGAGAATGAGTGCCTGTGGGGGAGCAAAGTATCAGACTGCCCGGAACGGGAACAAAGTCTATGGGCTTTACGCTTATCTTTTCACTTTTGGTTTCTCCGTCTCCAAGGGAAAGCTTAACTGCCCGCGTTTCGCAAACGCAATAGACTGCATCACTGCCGTCGGTTTCCACTCCCACTATCTTTCCGCTTATCTTTATATTATACAGCTCACTTCCCTCAGTGTCAAATACTTTGAGAATATTTTCCGTTCCTGTTACATTTTCTGCAAAGGAAACAGCGGCAATATCACCGTTAAGGGCAAAATATCCGGGAACCATTCCGCCGAAATCCACCCTTGCCACCTCTTTTTCCCCTTCAAACACCAAAAGCGCGCAATCGCAGAGAACGAAAAGCTTTCCGCTTTCAGTATACCGCACACAAAGGGGCATCATACCCTCATATTCAAGCTGAGTGCTTTTTTCGGTGCCTATCCTTGAAAGCATCACCTGCATGGAGACTGCAGACGTGCCCACGTCAGCGGAGACCGCCGCGATATACTCACCCTTTTTATCTATCGCCATATCCATAACGAGCTTATCCTTATAATACCGCCCCCGTTCGACAAAATCCCTGTCAAACACGGTTATAAGGTATCTGGATTCATCGTTTTTGGTAAGAAGGGCGTAAGCGCCGCTGTCGGACACGGCACCGAGAGCTATATCAAATTTACTTTCCGAATGACGAACTCGGGTGACAGAGGTATACAAAGAATAGCTCCTTCCTCCCGCATCATAGACCAGCGCATATCTGTCACCGCTTTCAACACGGGGATCTGTGAGATTCTCATCAAATCTAAGATCCATAGACCCTGCTCTGGAATAGAGATAAAAGCCTGTGTTTGAGCAAACGGCGATCCTTTGGCGGAAAAGAGAAAAATCCAGATTGAAGCTTTGCTCGTAGCTTATATCGTTATATGCACCCATACTGACTGCCACATCCATATCAAGATCGCGTACAAGGTACATAAGATTATCGTATGTAATGCTTTTTCTGTAAAAGACCAGCATAAAGAGGAGAAAAACGCAAAGCAGAAAGGCAGAAACGACTTTTGCTAAGGAAAACTTTTTTGAAAGTGCCATATAATACCGATTCACCCTTGGCGCCTCATTGGTGAAATCCAGCTTTACGCCGTTGGCTCTGGGGGTGCTGTTGAGCCTTTTGGGCTTATCCTTACTCCCGGCTTTTTTGAAAAGGGACTTTATCTTTACATCCTTTTTCGGCTTTTCCTTTTTTTCATGCTTCTTTATTTTAACAAGATCCTCGCCGTTATTCTTTTCCACTGCGTCCTCCTTTCTCTACAGGCCTTGCCAGCAGATATTTTCATCATAAAATACTTCTTTAAGGTACAACCCCTCCGGAGGAGCGGTGACACCTGCTTTTTTTCTGTTTTTGGAGCTTATAATATCCTTAATACTTTGGGCATCGATCTTTCCCGATGCCACTTCAATGAGCGTTCCTGCCATTATGCGCACCATATTATAAAGGAATCCGTCTGCGCTGACGGAGAAAACAAGGCATCCGCCCTCTTCTCTGTACAAAAACGCCTCACTCACCGTTCTCACCGTATCGGTGACCTTTGAGCCCGTTGCCATGAAAGCGGAAAAATCCTGTTTCCCCACAAAGGCGGCGGCCGCCTTTTCCATAAGGGCAAGCCTTTCGCCGTCTATACGCCGGGGATAAAACATACTTCTTCCCCTTTCAAAGGGATTGTTCACGGGACTGTCCCATATACGGTAGATATAATTCTTTCCCTTGGCGCTGTATCTGGGATGAAAATCATCGCAAACAAGCGCTGCATCTATCACAGAGATATCATCGGGAAGCACCTGTGAAAATGCTCTGTGAAGCCGCTCCACGGGGATGGAAAATGCCCCCTCCCCCGTCTCCACGGTAGCGCAAAAGCCGAGGGCGTGGACGCCTGCGTCCGTTCTCGATGAGCCGGTTACAAGGCAGGGCACGCCGAACACCCTTTTTGCCGCATCTGTCAGCACGTTCTGCACGGCGACAGCGTTTTTCTGGCACTGGAAACCGCAATATGCCGTTCCGATATATTGGATTTTCAAAAGTATCTTCACGACAATACCTCACAGTTCAAATATCATATCCGCCTTTGCCCTCCGGCAAAAGCTCTTCTCTCTTCTCTGTTTTCAATGTGATCGCGTATCACATTGAAAACCTATATCCGGGCGCGTATATATTGAGAAGGATTATTCCCGCAAAAAACGCGCAGATACACAAAAGCATGACCATATCACGCCATGTGGAATGAAGAACGTTCATCCTCGTTCTTCCCTTTCCGCCCGTATAGCAGCGGCACTCCATTGCTGTTGCAAGATCCTCTGCCCTTCTGAATGCGGAAATAAACAGGGGAACAAGAATGGGTATCAACGCCTTTGCGCGCTTCACCAGAGAGCCCTGGGAAAAATCACTTCCCCTCGCCTTCTGCGCACTCATGATCTTATCCGTTTCCTCGATAAGGGTGGGGATAAACCGAAGAGCTATGGTCATCATCATTGAAAACTCATGTACGGGCACCTTTATTTTTGCAAGAGGGGAAAGAAGCTGCTCTATACCGTCGGTAAGAGCAATGGGGGTGGTGGTATAGGTGAGAATGATACTCGTTCCCATAACCAGAACGCAAACTCTGAGAATTATCAGAAGAGCGTTTATCAGTCCCTCAAGATAGATGTTGATGAATAAGAAATCCACAAGGAGAGTTTCTCCCTTAAGCCAAAAGATATTGATTATCGCCGTAAAGGAGATTATGAGTATCAACGGGCGAAGTCCTGACAAAAGTATCCTCGGACGTATCCCGCTCACTGCCACGAGGAGCACTATGGAAACGAGTATCAGTGCGAAAGCGAAAATGCTTTTTGCCAAGAACAGAGCAACGATATACAAAAGGGCGAAGATTATCTTCCACCTGGGGTCGAGTCTGTGGAGAAAGGAGCTTCCCTCACAGTACTGACCAAAAGCGATATCAGCCTTCATCACCGTCACCTCCCAAAAGCCTGTGAACGGCAAATTTCACCGTATAAATATCAAGTCCTATATCAAGGCCGGCTTTTCGAAGCGCCCTTGCCACCTTTGTGATGGCAGGAACGTCAAGACCCTGAGCCACAAGCTCATCGGCTCTTGAAAAGACCTCTGCGGGGGTTCCCGTCATGGTGACCTTTCCGTGATTCATAACGACCACGCTGTCGCAGTACATAGCCATATCCTCCATGCTGTGTGACACTATAATAACAGTGGTATGGCTCTCCTTCTGATACTCCTTTATCCTTCCGAGAATCCTTCGGCGCGCTCCCGGATCAAGTCCTGCCGCAGGCTCATCAAGAACAAGGACTTTCGGGCCCATTGCGATAACGCCTGCAAGCGCCGCCCTTCTTTTCTGACCCCCTGAAAGATCAAAGGGAGATTTTCCGAGATGATGCTCCCGAACTCCTGCAAAATGAGCGGCATCGGTGACAGCCTTTTTTATCTCATCCTCGCTCATGCCCATATTTTTCGGGCCGAAGGCGATATCTGCCCAAACGGTCTCATCAAAGAGCTGATATTCGGGATACTGCATAACAAGGCCTACCTTGAATCTCACATCCCGTATTTTTTTCGGCTCCTCCCATATATCCTTGCCGTCCAGAAGGACCTTGCCGCTGTCCGGCTTTATAAGTCCGTTGAGCATCTGCACAAGGGTGGATTTTCCGCTTCCCGTATGGCCGATCAGACCGATGATCTTTCCCTCCTCAAAGGTGAGGGAAACATCGTCGAGAGCCTTTATCTCATAGGGAGCGCCCTTACCGTACACGTATGTTATATTACGAAGCTCAAGAGTTGCCATTCAAAGCCTCCCTCTCCTTCATCGCAGAAACGATCTCTGCGGCACATTCCTCCGGATCAAAGATATCAAGCCTGACCTTATAGCCTGCCTTTCTCATGTTCCAGAGAAGCTCTGTGGTCTGGGGAACGTCAAGTCCTGCCGCCCAAAGGCTCTCGGCACCTGAGAATACTTCTCCCGGGGTACCGTCCATGATGATGGACCCCTCGTTCATGACCAGCACCCTGTCTGCAAGGGTAGCCTCGTTCATGTAATGGGTTATATGGATAACGGTGATGCCCTCCTCACGGTTCAGACGAAGGATAGTGTCCATGACTTCCTTTCTGCCCTTAGGGTCCAGCATTGCCGTGCTCTCATCAAAAATTATGCATTTGCGGCGCATGGCGATAACGCCTGCAATAGCGATCCTCTGCTTCTGACCGCCGGAAAGACGGTGGGTCGCGTGGCGGGCATATTTTCTCATGCCCACGGTATCAAGCGCGCTGTCCACCCTTTTTCTTATCTTCTCCGAGGGGATGCCCAGATTCTCGCATCCGAATGCCACATCCTCCTCAACTATGGTTGCAACAAGCTGATTGTCGGGATTCTGAAAGACCATGCCCACACGTCGGCGCGCATCGTAGATATCCTCATCTGTGACGGAATCGTCCGTCATTTCCTTGCCGTTTATATAAAGTCTCCCCTCGTCGGGAACAAGGATCATGCAAAGGAGCTTTGCAAGGGTGGATTTTCCGCATCCGTTATGTCCGAGCACCGCCACAAATGACCCCTCCTCAATCTCAAAGCTGACATCGCGAAGAGCCTTCACAGGGGGATTATCCTCATCCGCGGGATATGAATATGATAAATGCTCTGCCTTTATTATTGCACTCATAATAACCTCATTCATTTTGACGTCCAACGGGTAGCCGCGCCTGCCGGCAGATAAAGGCCTGAATTCGTAACCTTAAGGCCCACCTCACCAGTCTCCACTCTTCCTCTGCCGCCGAGAGCGGTCATCACCATATATCCCATGGTTGCAGGGGAAAGTCCCGTGGTATAAGAATTCACAAGGAAGAACAAGGGCTCATCGGAAAGCACCTTTGCTGCAAGGGAGATAAGCTCAAATGCACATTCCTCAAGCTTCCACACCTCTCCGCCCGGGCCTCTGCCGTATGAGGGGGGATCCATTATGATGCCGTCATACTTATGGCCGCGGCGTATCTCTCTTTCAACGAATTTCTTGCAATCGTCAACTATATAGCGCACAGGGGCGTCCTCAAGACCGGAAAGACGAAGATTTTCCTTTGCCGCCTGCACCATTCCCTTTGCAGCGTCAACGTGGCATACTGCCGCGCCCGCGGCCGCCGCCGCCGCGGTGGCTCCGCCTGTATATGCAAAAAGGTTGAGAACGCTTGGCTTTTTTTGGGGGTTCTCCTTTATTCTCTTTCCGATAAGAGACGAGAACCAATCCCAGTTGGTAGCCTGTTCGGGAAAAAGGCCCGTATGCTTAAAGCCCATGGGACGAAGACGGAAGGTGAGATCCTTATATCCTATGCACCACTCATCGGGCATATCGCACACCACCCATTTGCCGCCGCCGGATTTGCTCCGACGGTAAACTCCGTGGGCGCGCTTCCATCTGGGATCACGCCGTTCACCGTCCCAGATTATCTGGGGGTCGGGACGTATGAGGATATAATCTCCCCATCTCTCAAGGCGCTCGCCGCCCTCTGCATCTATTAGCTCGTAATCATTCCAATTATCGCTGTACCACATAATACATCCAAACCTTTTGTGAAATATTGTTTACGGAACTGCAGGCTGCTGTCACAAAAAGCAATACCGCAATAAAGCCTTCTCCGGCGGAGAAGGTGGCACAAAGTGCCCTCTACATATTATAAAACTGACCTATTCCGGAGGAAGCGCAATGCCCGTGGCATATTGCAAGGGCAAGGGCATCGGCGGTATCATCGGGCTTTGGCGCCTCTCTCAGGCCGAGAAATGCCGTTACCATGGTTATTACCTGCTTTTTCTCTGCTCTGCCGTAGCCCACTATCGCCTGCTTTACCTGCAGAGGAGTATACTCAAAAATGGGGATCCCGGCCTCGTGGGCGGCAAGCAGTATCACGCCTCTCGCCTCGGCAACGATAATACCTGTTTTCTGGTTGGTATTCCAGAAAAGCTCTTCTATACTCATCACATCCGGGGAATACTTTTTAATGATATCCCTCACTCCGTCGTGCACCTGACGGAGCCTTTCCTCAACGCTCAGTCCTGCCTTTGTCTGCACGCTTCCGTATGCCAGCGGGCAGAATTTTCCGTTCTCAAAACGGAGAACTCCCCATCCCACAATGGCGATTCCAGGGTCTATCCCAAGTATTACCAATTCTACCCCACCTTACAATCTGATTATCAAGTGATTATATCATATTTTCTTCCAATAGTCAAAGGCATTAGCAATTTTTTCACATTTTTTTCAAAATTAATTATAATATACAATAATTTGCGAAATTCCTTTACTTCCCTTTGGGCTTGTGATATAATTTAAGTAACTGTGACCGACTGCCCGTCGGCTTTAAGGAGGGACAGTATGCAACCTATCCCAAAGATCGCAGTGGGAGATATCCTTGAGCTGAAAAAGCCTCACCCCTGCGGCGAAAAACGCTTCACCGTTCTTCGGGTGGGCAGTGATATCCGTATCGTCTGCACCGGCTGCTCCAGGGATATGACCCTGGAAAGGATCAAGCTTGAAAAGGCGATAAAAAAGATATTTTCTGCAAAAAAAGAAGAATCAGATATTTAATAATTACAAAAGAAAGCACGGTTTATCAGCGTGAAAATCGATAAATGCCAAAATACCTGCTCTAATTGCGAAAAGGCATCTCCCCTTTGCCAGACCGGAGATATTCTCTGCTCTGAGCGCGGCATCGTTCCCAAGGGCTTTTTTTGCAAAAGGTTTTCTCCCGATCCGCTGAAAAGAAATCCGGAGAACAAAGAAATGACAAATATTCCATCCTCCCCTGCCATAAAAAACAGCAGAGGACAAAAAAGCTTCAATACCCCTCTCGCCCCAAGAAAGGGCATCGGCGCATTCTGGCGCGAGGCGGCAGAGAATAAAAAATATCTCCTTTTCTGCTTCTTCGTTCCCGCCCTTATCACCCTTCTCATGTATATCTGCTTTGATATATATCCCCTTGGGGAAGGAAGCGTGCTCGTGCTTGACCTTAACGGTCAGTACGTTTACTTTTTCGAGGGACTTCGCGACATTATAGGCGGAAAGGCAAGCCTTCTCTATTCCTTCAGCCGAGGGCTGGGCGGAGAGTTCATCGGCATTTTCGCCTACTATCTTTCAAGCCCCTTTTCCTTTATAGTCTCCCTCTTCCCTAAGGCTATGATAACCGAAGCGCTCCTTGTGATGTTCCTTCTCAAGGTGGGTGCGTGCGGTCTCACCTTCGGTATCTATATCGAAGCAACGAGAAAAAGAAACAGAGTTGCCACGGTCATGTTCTCTGCCATGTACGCACTTTGCGGATATGCGGTGGTCATGCAGCATAACACCATGTGGACGGACAATCTCATCCTCCTGCCCATTATCATGCTCGGGGTTGAGAACCTTATAAAATACGGAAAATTCAAAATGCTGGTCATAAGCCTTGCAATGGCTGTTTTCTCCAATTTCTACATCGGCTACATGACCTGTATCTTCGTTTTCGCTTATTATTTCTATTATTATTTTTCAAAGTCTCCCGAAGAAAGAAACCCCAGAGGCGAGAATTACCATTTCATAAGATCATCCCTGAGAATGGCGCTCTACTGCGTTATCACCATCGCAATATGCTCAGCGCTTCTTCTCTGCACCTATTACTCCCTCACCTTCGGAAAGACCACGTTCTCAACGGCAAATTACCCCTGGGCGCAGAAATTCGACTGGCTGGATATGATGACCAAATTCTTCATCGGCTCCTACGATACTGTGCGTCCCGAGGGTCTGCCCTTCCTCTATTCGGGCACCATAACCCTTATCCTCATGCCCCTTTATTTCTTTGCACCTCATATCAAGACCCGTGAAAAGATCGCATCCGCTCTGCTTTGCGTGCTCTTCCTTGTCAGCTTCAATATGACCAAGATCGACCTTTTCTGGCACGGTATGCAGCGCCCCAACTGGCTTAATTACCGATACAGCTTCATGTTCTGCTTCTTCCTCATCCTTCTTGCCTATAAGGCATTTGAAAGGATAGGTGAGATCGGGATCAAAAAGGCGGCAGCGGTCTGCGCATCCCTTGCAGGTCTGCTTATCGTTATACAGAAAATGGGCTATAAGAACGTGGACGACCTTTCAACGATATGGCTCTCTCTCGGTCTAATAATCCTCTATCTTTGCATACTCAAAGCAGTGGCGGCGAACAAGGACTATATAAAGCGCGCTTCCACCCTTATCCTTGCCATAATCGTTTCCGCGGAAATGTTCGGCGCCGGCGTTATGAATATGAACGCCCTGGGACTTGATGTTGTTTATTCCACAAGAACCTCATACCGCAACTTTATTGACAGCCTTCTCCCCGTATCTCAAGCTGTTCAGAGGGAGGACACCTCCTTCTACCGTATGGAAAAAACCGTTCACAGAAAAACCAACGATAATTTCGCCCTGAACATGAACGGACTTTCCAATTCCACCTCCACTCTTAATTCAGAAACCATAAAGCTTCTTAATAATTTCGGCCTCTCCTCAAAATCCCATTGGTCAAAATACCTCGGAGGCAATCCCGTCTCCGATTCTCTCTTCGGCGTTAAATACGTTATCACCAAAGCCCACGGAGATGAGGAAATGGAGCTTTACTCAGAAACAGACCTCGGAAATTCGGATTACACCGTTTGGGAAAATCCCTATGCCATGTCCTTGGCGGCAGGTGTGGATCCCCTTCTTCTGGACGTAAACGTTGAGGATTATCCCTCTCCCTTCGAGCTAATGAATGCAACCGTGGGTGCAATGCTGGGCGAAAAGGAAAATGTTTCCGTATTCACCCCCGCCCTGGTGGAGGAAGAGGTGGGCCTTGAAAATATGCTCCGCTCAGTCATGGCGGGACATATAAAATATGCCCCTGCAAGCGGTTATTCCAAAGGCAGAGTTACCTATACCATCCACGTTACCACAGACGATGTTCTCTATCTGTTCATCCCCAGTCTCTATCCCAGAGAATGCTATATATATCTCAACGGAGTTAAAAACGGCTCCTTCTTCGCAAATGAAACGGATAGGATCGTTGAGCTGGGCTCCTTTGAAGTGGGAAATACCGTTACCGTTACCTTTGAGAACGTTTCTACCGAAATGTATTTCATGGAAGGTGAAAACTTCTTCTATTACCTGAATTCCGATGCCTTCGCTTCCCGTGTTCCCGCACTCTCCGACAGTGCCTATATGATCCACGAATACAGCGACGATCATTTTAAGGGAACGATAAATATCACAAAAGGAAACACCCTGCTCTATACCTCCATCCCCTACGACGAAGGATGGAAGGTGACAGCCGACGGAAAAGAATTAAAGCCCGTAAAGCTCCTTTCGGGACTTTTAGGCTTTGAAATCTCCGAAGGAGAGCACGTTCTGGAAATGAAATACCGTCCCGACTGCCTCTATATCGGCCTTGCCATCTCCATTGCAGGTCTTTTAGCCTTTGCAGCAGCCTGGATCATAACCGAGCTGTACCGCAAGAGGGCTATTGAAAGCGGATGCCCTGTTTTCAGGGAGGAGGATCAGAATATTGATCTCCCCGTTATCCCCGAAAAAGCCGCATTTGAAAAGGAAGATGAGAATTCGGCAAACGACGAAAATGAGCCCTTCGCCGATCTTCCCAAGACTAATTTGGCAAATGACGAAAATAAATCAAAATATCCCCCTGCTCCCTCAGAGGAGGCAGACAGTGGTGAGAAAACCGGAGAAAACGAACAATGATATACTGCCTCACAGGCGAGATCCTGTATCTTAACGCCACAGCGATGACCGCTGTTATCGATTGTGCCGGAGTGGGCTATAAGCTCACGGTAAGCGGGAACACGATGTCCCGTCTCTCTGCCGCAGGCGAGGGAGTTCACACAAGGGTGTTTACCTATATGTCCGTAAGAGAGGACGCTGTTGATCTTTACGGTCTGGACAGTCCGGAGGAGCTGGAGATATTCAAGCTTCTCATAAAGGTGGACGGCGTCGGACCCAAGGCGGCAAACTCCATCCTTTCCGTTCTGTCCTGCCAGGAACTCATATACGCCATAGTCAGCGAGGATGCGAAAGCCATCTCCCGTGCACCGGGGGTGGGCGCAAAGACCGCGGCAAAGGTCATCCTTGAGCTACACGATAAGATCGAGAAAAACTTTTTCACAGGAGCACCTGTTATACAGAAAAAAGGTGCAGTCTCAGAGAAAGGCATTGCCGCAAAGGGCAATCTTTCCGATGCGAAGGACGCGCTCCTGGTTCTCGGATACTCTAAGGCTGAGATCACCCAGGCACTCGCCAAGGCGGATTCCCATAGCCCTACTGAGGATATCATTCGTGATGCCCTTGCAATTCTGATGAGATAATAAGAGTAAAGCTATGAACGACTTTGTAAACGATTTTGATTTTGAAAACAGAATAGTTGAGACCTCCTATACCCCGGAGGACAGCGCAAACGAGATCACCCTGCGCCCTGATTCCTTTGCCGAATATATCGGACAGGAAAAGGCGAAGGAGGTTCTCAAAATTTATATCGACGCGGTGAAAAGAAGAGGCGATACCTTAGACCACGTTCTCCTCTACGGCCCTCCCGGCCTCGGTAAGACAACCCTTTCCGGCATCATCGCCCAGGAGCTGGGCGTGAACTTCCGAGTTACCAGCGGCCCTGCCATCGAAAAACAGGGAGACCTCGCCGCCCTCCTCACAAATATGGGCGAGGGAGACGTTCTCTTTATCGACGAGATCCACCGCCTTAACCGTAATATTGAGGAAATACTTTATCCCGCAATGGAAGACTTCTCCCTTGATATCATCATCGGAAAAGGCCCTGCGGCAAGAAGCATCCGCCTGCCCCTCCAGCATTTCACCCTGATCGGTGCCACCACGAGAGCAGGCCAGCTCACCACTCCCCTCAGGGACCGCTTCGGAGTTATACTCCGCCTTGAGCTTTATACCCCCGAGGAGCTGAGCGCAATAGTAAAAAGAAGCGCAAGTATTCTCGGTATCCCCATCGACGATGAAGGCGCTCTGGAGATCGCTTCACGTTCCCGCGGAACTCCCCGTATCGCCAACCGCCTTCTGAAGAGAGTGCGTGACTACGCGCAGGTGAGAGGTGACGGAGAGATCAATTATCAGATCGCCGCCGCCGCACTTAAAATGCTTGAGATCGACGAGCTTGGCCTTGACAATACGGACATACGAATGCTTGAGACCATGATAAGGTTCTACGACGGAGGCCCCGTGGGTCTTGAGACCCTTGCGGCAACCGTAGGCGAAGAGGCGGTCACCATTGAGGACGTTTATGAGCCATATCTTATGCAGATCGGCTTCATATCCCGTACCCCCAGAGGACGTTGCGTCACACGTCTTGCCTACGAGCACCTGGGTATTCCCTACCGCCCTTCGGGCGCTGACAGCTCACAGATCAAAATAGAAGAATAATTTTTCAAATATAACGGAGGAACAAAACAATGTTTATTTCACCAAAGCTCTCCCTTTCCGATATTCTTGGCCGCGGCTATACCGATGCCATTGCCCGTGCCAACGATTTTCTCGGCGTTATGTCATACGAGGAATCCATGGCTATCGCTGATGAAAAGATCGATTTCTATCCCGAGGAAAAGCAGAAGAAAAACGATGCCCTCCTTGAAAAGGTAGGCACACAGATCATTGAGCCCTTTGCAAACGACCTGAAGGGCGCGGCTACAAACGCATTCAAAAACGCAACCAATACTGCCCTCTCCCCTGTTACGGGCTTTGGCAATTTCCGTATCGGTGAGGATGGAAAGCTCTACCTCGTGGGCAAGAGCGAGCACTACCATACCCCACTGGGACACCGTTTTGACGGCTATAAGCTTATAGATAACGCAAGAAAGCTGGGCGTTCTCAACGCAACGCATAATAACACCCGCGGCTACATAACCCGTCTTATGGAGCGTCGCATCGTTCAGATGGCAAACGGCATCGATTGGGATGACGAGGCAGCGGCTGACGCAATTATCAATTCCGATGACGAAAACGTGCTCAACCGCGTTATCAATCTTGAAACCGGCTCCCTCGCCTGCGAGGCAGGTCTCAAGATGATGCTCGCCCGCTTCTATAAGCTGGATCCCACCTTCCCTGAGCCTAAATACGCGGGCAAGATCCCCGTATTCTTCATTATGGGAGACACAAAGGGCGGTATCGAGGCAAACTACCACGGCACCACCGTCGTGGCTCAGACTCTCCGCGGCCTCTGGCCCCAGATCCGCGAAAAAGCAGACAACGAGGGCCTTTATAAGGTAGTTCCCGTTTCCATAAACGACCTTGGCGACTTTGAAGAGAAGATCAAAAAGTATAACAGCGGCAATTATAAGACCTGCGGCTTCTCCCACGAGATAATTCTTATGAATTACGGCGGCATCCGCCTCACTAAGGAATTTTTGCAGGGCGCTTACGCTCTTTGCCGCGAATACGACACCCCCACGATGTGCGACGAGATCCAGTCCTGCATGTGGTATGAGGGCGCGTTCCTCTTCCGTCTCTACGGTCTCACTCCCGATTTCTCCATCGTTGGTAAGGGCTTCCCCGGCGGCGAATATCCCGCCTCCAAGATCATCACCAACGCAAAGATGGATACCCTTAATCAGTTCGGCGCTCTGGTTACCAACGGTCAGGAGGAGCTTGCAAGCCTTGCATACCTTATCACCATGACCTTTATGCGTGCAAACGGCGCCATCGTTTCAAGCCTCGGCAAGAGATTTGACGCAGGTCTTAAGGCTATCGCCGCAAAATATCCCGAAAAGCTCGTTTGCGCAGAGGGACTTGAGCTTCTCGCAGCTCTCCACTTCAATACCGTTGACGAGGCGGCTGCATTCGCAGGAAAGATGAAGGGAGCTTGCATCGACTCCTCCGTTATGCTCTATAAAGCAAATTGTGTTCCCGCACTCCTTATGAAGCCCCCCTTCATAGCAAGCGAGGCTACCATCGACTACATCCTCAACACCATAGACACCCTTCTCGGCGAATAATAAAGATATGCTTGTTATAGGACTTGATGTGGGTACTACCGGAACGAAGGCCGTTGTCGTTAACGAGAACGGCACCGTTCTTTCCGGCGGTTACCGTGAATATGCCCTCAAAAGCGAGGGCGGTTGGGTCACCCAAGATGCCAACGATTGGTGGGATGCGGCAATATACGCCATCCGCAAGGCTACTGAAAGCATCGATACAAAAGAGATCGGTGCCATAAGCCTTTCCACCCAGGCGGCAAGTATGCTCTGTACCGATAAGAACGGATCTCCTCTCTCCCGGGTCATCACCTGGATGGATACCCGCTCTCAGAAGGAGGCTGACGCATTTTCTTTGGCGATCGGCAAGGAGAATATATACAGAAAGAGCGGTTGGCTTCCCACTCCCGTGCTTGACAGCGCAAAGATCCTGTGGCTGAAAAGCAACGAAAGGGAGCTCTTCGAGAAGACCGATACCTTTATCTCCACTCTTGAGTTTATGAACCTGAAGCTCTGCGGCCGCAATGTTATAGACCCCACCAACGCCGCAATGCGCCAGATGTTCAATATTGAGACCGGCAAATGGGACACTGATATACTGAATTATCTCGGCATCTCCGAGGACCGACTTCCCGAGATCCTGCCCATCGGTGCTCTCGTGGGCAATCTGACTGAGGAAAGCGCCCGTGCTCTCGGTCTTTCCACGGATGTTAAGGTGTTCAACGGTGCACATGACCAGTACTGCGCATCCATAGGATGCGGAGCGGTGGACAGCGGCGATATGCTTCTTGCAACGGGAACCACTTGGGTGGTGCTCGGAGTTACCGATAAGCTTCTCTATACAGACAGCCATATATCCCCCGGCATCCACGCGGCTCCCGGAAAATTCGGCGCGCTGGCAAGCCTTGTAAGCGCGGGAAGCGCTCTTAACTGGTACAAGAGCATCATTGACGGGGACTTCAAGCTGATGGACAGCGAGGCTGATAAACGGATGGAAAGCGCAAAGGATCTCTTCGTTCTTCCCTATGTTTGCGGAGCAGGATTCCCCCACAACCGCCCCGAAATGCGCGGCGCTATGTTCGGCCTTGACGTGGGCCACGACAGATACGATATCGCAAGAGCTCTTATGGAAGGCGTTGCCTTTGAAGCAAAAAGCGTTCTTTCCCTCTTTGAACAGAACGGTATGAACGTGTCGACCCTTATGATGACGGGAGGCGCGGCAAGAAGCCGCCTCTGGTCAGAGATCGTAGGATACGTCACCGGCTGTGATATCTACAGAATGGACGAACCCGAGACCTGCTGTATCGGCGCAGCCATGACCGCAGCCGTGGGGCTCGGGATGTTCTCCGATTATAAGGAATGTGCCGCTGCAATGGTCAAGAGAGAAAAGCTCTCTCTTCCCGACAACTCCAAGAGAGAATTCTACCGTGAGAAATATGAGCGCTATTCCTCCCTCGTGGAAAAACTGAAAAGCTGAATATTTGAGTACATTGTTTGATCGCTTTTTTGAAAAAAAGCTTGGCAAAAAACTTTACATAAGGGTTTAGCTAAATTTTGAAAGGCAAAAGGCATCGCCAAAGCAGATCTCTGCTTTGCCTTGGGCACCGCAGGTGCCGTAATCAATCTAAAAGGAAGAAAATCGCAAGGAAATGAACGAGCTCATTTCCTTGCGATTTCTTCTTTTTAGGGCATTTTTGCCTTTTTGCTATCTTAGTCTTCTTAAAGTTCCTTTGGTTCTTTCCTTTCAAGGAAAGAACAGAAACACCTTTTATCTCTACAAAAAAGCAACGCATCTCGATGCGTTGCTTCAGCTTGTCGATAAAGTTATCGACAAGCTGCTTCGGACTGTCGAGAAGGATGCAGATTTCGTTTTTCGGGGCTC
>SVQJ01000138.1 GCA_015065395.1 Oscillospiraceae bacterium | reverse complement strand
TACTCTGACAGTCAATGTGAACCGTCTGCGCAAAAAGCTGGATGCTGGGGGACTGCCAAACTTTATCACCACGAAGTTTGGTGTAGGATATATCATTGAGGAATAACAGGTAATGAAAATATTTCTTTTGTATCTGAAACAGCGGCGCAGAGGTATAGTCGCAGCACTTCTATTTTGCACGATTTTTGCTGTAACCTTTGTACTTTACCATCTGCCGGTTATGGCAGTCCTATATCCCACCTTCATCTGTTCTGTGCTGGGAACGATACTCCTCATCATTGATTTTCGCCGTGAATACGGGAAGCATCAAAAGCTGGTGCGCATCCAGAATATGATTGATGCAGCTTCCGAGTGCTTTCCCGAAGTAGAGGGCATCGAAGACGAAGATTACCAGGCAATCATCCACCTTCTCCGGGATGAACAGGCAGAAATTCGCAGAAAAAATGCAAAGCATTACGAGGATATGGTGGACTACTACACCATCTGGGCGCACCAAATCAAGACACCCATTGCATCCATGCGACTGACCCTGCAGAACGAGGATACTCCACTCTCCCGGAAGCTCTCCGGGGACCTTTTTCGCATTGAGCAATATGTAGAGATGGTACTGATGTTTCTGCGCTTAGATTCTGATTCCACGGACTATGTGATCCGGGAGCAGGATCTGGATACAATTATCCGGCAGGCGGTCCGCAAATTTGCCGGGGAGTTTATTGCCCGGCGGCTTCAACTTGTCTACGAACCGCTTAACACAACGGTAATTACGGATGAAAAGTGGCTGTCCTTTGTGATTGAGCAGGTATTGTCCAATGCACTGAAATATACCCCTACAGGTAGTATCACGATTACCTTGGAAAACGAAAAGACCTTGCGTATCCGTGATACCGGTATTGGCATCGCTCCGGAGGATCTGCCCCGTATCTTTGAGAATGGTTATACCGGCTATAACGGTCGTACCGATAAAAAGTCCAGCGGCATCGGGCTGTATCTCTGCAAACGGATCTGCAACAATCTGGGACATACCATCACCGCCCGTTCAATTGTGGATGTCGGAACGATTATAGATATTGACCTTGCACAAACGAAACTGGAAGTAGAATAGACTTCTTACAAAACTGTTAGATTTGAGGGGGCATTTGTAAGCCGAATCGATGGCGATGCAGATGCCCCTTTCGCTATAATGATAACAGAAATCACAAAGGAGGATTTTTGTTATGAGTATTTTGAATGTAAGCGGGATACAAAAAATATATACAACCCGCTTTGGTGGAAACAAGGTAGAGGCGCTGAAAAGCGTTTCCTTCGGCGTAGAACAGGGCGAATATGTCGCTATTATGGGTGAATCCGGTTCCGGTAAGACGACCTTACTGAACATCTTGGCAGCTCTGGATAAGCCTACATCCGGCTCTGTGGTTCTCGACGGAAAAGACCTCTCCAAGATCAAGGAGTCGCAGGTGGCAGCCTTCCGCCGTGATAACCTGGGCTTCGTATTTCAGGAGTTCAATCTTCTGGATACCTTTACATTGGAAGATAATATCTATCTGCCGTTGGTGCTTGCCGGAAAGAACCATAAGGAGATGCAGGAGCGTCTGAAACCTATTGCGGCTCAGCTCGGTATCACAGAACTTCTGAAGAAGTACCCTTATGAGGTTTCCGGTGGACAAAAGCAACGTGCCGCTGTTGCCAGAGCACTCATTACCAACCCAAAGCTGATCCTGGCAGATGAGCCGACAGGTGCTCTTGACTCCAAAGCAACCGACGAACTGCTCCGTCTCTTTGCGCAGATCAATAAGACCGGACAGACAATTTTGATGGTTACGCATTCGGTAAAGGCTGCAAGTCACGCCAGCCGTGTGCTGTTCATCAAGGACGGTGAGGTGTTCCATCAGATCTATCGTGGTAACAATACCAACGAGCAGTTGTATCAGCTTATTTCCGATACACTCACTATGCTGGCGACGGGTGGTGAGAAAAAATGAAAGCAGGTTTTTATCCGAAAATAGCGTGGGACGGTATTCGTAAGAATAAACGGCTCTATTTCCCATATATCCTCACCGGCGGCGTTATGGTGATGATGTATTACATTTTAAGTTTTATGATTGAATCACCGGCACTTGCACAGATGCCCGGTGGCTCGGTTTTAATGACGGTGTTGCCTCTTGGATGCGTCGTGATCGCCGTTTTCTCTCTGCTTTTCCTGTTCTATACGAACTCGTTTCTGATTAAGCAGAGATACCGTGAATTTGGCTTATATAATATCCTGGGTATGGATAAGCGTAACATCGGCAAGGTTATGATTTGGGAAACGCTTTTCGTTGCCTTGTTTGCTATTGGATCGGGACTCATTATCGGTATTATTCTCTCCAAAGCGGCAGAGCTTGTTCTTCTCAATCTGCTGAATATGGATGTCACCTACAGCTTCAGTATTGGCGTAAAAACGCTTCGTGACACACCTCTCATTTACGGTGGCATCTACCTGTTGCTGCTTGTAAACTCACTTATTAAAGTGGGACGGTCTAAGCCGCTGGAGCTTATGCAGTCCAATAAAGTGGGAGAGCGTATTCCGAAGCGTAACTGGATCTTTGGTGTTGCCGGTGTGATTATTCTTGGTGTTGCTTATTATCTTGCAGTCAGTATTGAAGAACCCCTTGCCGCACTGGCAAACTTCTTTGTCGCAGTGATCCTTGTCATTATCGGAACCTATCTGGTCTTTATGTCTGGCTCAGTCGTGTTCTGTAAGCTGCTTCAGAAGAACAAAAAGTATTACTATAAGCCAAATCATTTTGTTTCGGTATCCTCTATGGTATACCGTATGAAGCGAAACGGTGCGGGTCTGGCATCTATCTGTATCCTGCTGACAATGGTTCTTGTGATGATTTCCTCTACCACGAGCCTCTATTTTGGCGAAGAGGATTCTTTGAAAAACCGTTGCCCTAATGATGTCAATATATCGTTCACCTTTGATTCGATTGACAGAATCAGTGATGACAGCCTGAATATGATGCGTGATAGTATCCGCCGGTATTCCGGAAACGATGCAGACCTGAAAGGCGTTCGCACCTGTGAGATCCCCGGCTTAATTACTCAGGAAGGTATCACCATTGATACTTCAAGTCATGTGAACTTTTCGGCATCGACCTATAACAATGTGGGATATCTTTCCGTTCTATCTATTGATGATTACAACAATATGATGGGAACGAGTGAGACGCTTGCTGACGACGAATGTTTTGTATTCTGTGACCGTCTGAAATATCAGTGGGACACTTTTACGATGGAGTATGGCGAAACCTATAAAGTAAAAAAACAGCTTGATGATTTTAAGGTTGACGGTGATACGGCAGCATTGATTACACCGACTGTATTTCTTGTAGTGAATGACGTGTACTCTTTTTCGGAGCCTGTCAAGGATATGAAGAACAGCAACGGCGATCCGATGATGATGTATGACTGGCGATGCGGATTTGATGTAGAAACGGTGGAAGCGGAAAGTGAAATCACTGCGGAGCTGAATGAGGTGTTCCGTAGTATGTATATAGAAAACAACGATGCTTTCTATTCAATCAGTATCCAGAGCCGGGAAGAGATGCGGGAGGCATTTTACGACCTGTACGGCAGTCTGTTCTTCCTTGGCATTATGCTGAGTATCGTGTTCCTTCTTGCTGCTGTGTTGATTATTTATTACAAGCAGATTTCCGAAGGATATGAAGATCACGCACGGTTTGAAATTATGCAGAAGGTCGGTATGACTAAAAAGGACATCCGCAAAAGCATCAACTCGCAGATGCTCACGGTTTTCTTTATGCCGCTTATTTTTGCAGGAATTCACCTTGTATTTGCGTTTCCGTTCCTTTCCAAGATCCTCGTGCTGTTCGCAATGGATAACGTCCTGCTTACCACCATTGTGAATCTGATATGCTTTGCTGCATTTGGATTCTTTTATGCCATCGTGTATAAGATCACATCCAATTCTTATTACACAATCGTCAGCGGCAGGAAGGAGAATAGACGATGAAACGATTATGTATAACAATCCTTTGCATTGTTATGGTATTGACTTTCGCTGGATGCAGAGGTAATTGGAAAGATAACGCTGTTGCAGGTTGGGACAACCTTGCGAACTCTCTAAGTAAATCGCAAATAACCAAGGATGATGACTTAATTGGTGAAAGAACTTTATCTGACGATGATTATTACACCGGCTCCTATACAGCAGAGTGCGAGAACACCGACGGCAGAGACGTTGTCTTCGGCGGTGCATCTGTGTATGAGAAAAAGCTGAAGGTTACAGCTAAGGTTGAGACAACATCGGGTAAGGCTACCTTCCGTATACGGTTAGGCTCAGAGGTAGAGGAACATTCCACCGATGAAGAAGGAAACTTGGAGTTGGACTTAGAACTTGAAAGCGGTAATATTTACGTTATGATCGACTATTCCGAGTTCACCGGAAGCGTGGAAATGACCTGCGAGTATAGTGATGAAACGTCCTTGGAAATATAAAACGAGGTAACGAAATGAAAAAGATATTTACACCTATTCTCACAGCATTGATTATGATTGTCGTATTCATTGCTATGGGAATCGGGAAATTGAGAAGGAAAAAGGATAATAGATCCGAAACATAAAAAACCGACAAGGTGGTGCTCTTACGGCATCGCCTTGTCGTGCTGTAATATAACGGATATGTCACAATTATTGAATAAAATAGTCTTTAATGATATAATTAGAATCTCGAATTGGAGGATGTGAGGATATGACGAAGATACTTTTGGTTGAGGACGATAAGGCTATCGTTGCCAATTTAACTGAATTCTTGAATAACGAAGGATATATCGTGAAGAGCGTATCCGGTCAGACGGCAGCTATGAATCTGCTTACAGAAGAAAAGGCAGATCTCGTTCTGCTTGACATATCCTTGGCAGAAGGCAATGGCTTTGC
>SVQJ01000137.1 GCA_015065395.1 Oscillospiraceae bacterium | reverse complement strand
GCCGCTCTCCGATATATCCGCAAACAAAATCTATTCCGCTTATATTGACGGTATAGCTTTCGGTGAGCTTTTCCTTTATGCCGTCTATTTCTATCTGCATTGCAGCGATAATACCTATCGCTCTTTCGTTGTGATCATGCTTTGTCATAGATAAAGTCCGCCTTTCCCAGCTTTTCTCTTTCAAGTAATGCACTAAGATAACGGGAGCATTCCGCTTTTGCACATTCAAGACTCAGCTCCTTATAATTTCCGCACTCTTTACGGGACGCGCCGAACATTTCTCCGTCGTGATCGATAGTCTTTTTAAGAATATCCTTAACAAGGGCGTATGCCTCCTCGTTTGAGACGTCTCTCATAAGAAGATAAAATCCCGTTCGGCAACCCATGGGGCCGAAATAGATGACCTTGTCAGCCATGTGGGAATTTCTTGCAAAGGTGGCAAGCATGTGTTCGACGGAGTGCATGGTGACAGCGTCCATAAAATCATCGGAATTGGGTCTTCTCGTTCTGAGATCGTATGTGGTGATATCACCGTCCATTCGAGAAATATACATTCCAGGCACGATATAATCGTGATCTACGTTAAAGCTTGTAATACGGTTTATGTTTTCCATTTGTTTTCCTTTTTTACAAAAAGCTTCGGGAGGGCTCGCCCTCCCGATGATACTTTTAGATATTAGAACTTGATATCGCGAAGAATCCTCTTCTCTGCCGCAGGGCACCAAAGACCGTTATTTTTCTCGCAAATGTCCGCAAGGTCTCGGAAAAGCTCAGCATTCTCGCCGCCCTCCTCTGCCTTTGCACGGAAATCAGCTATTGCTGTGAGGGGCAGATCTATATGAGTATAGATAAGCTTCTTTCCGCCGGGAATACCGGGAAGATTGAGAGTAGTCTCGGCATCTGCATTAAGACCGCCGATATGGGTGATCATACAGGAGGGAGATATCTTTCCCTCCTCCATAAGCTTCAGAGACTCTCTCATATCGTCGGTGTTGCCGCCTGACGTGCCGACGATATGGGTTGACGCGTAGTGCACATTATAGAAATTGAACATCGCGGAAAATTCGGGATTTGTGGGGCCTGCAAAGAAATTCAGACATCCGTCGCGGCCGAGAAGCGCATCTGCCTGCTCAACAACGGGGCGAACGGGAGCATAAACGAACACATCGTCGTATCCGTCCTTTCCGGTAAGGCTCTTAAGATACTCAGTGGTATTGCCCTCAAGAGCTGTGTTGATATATTTAAGCTCAACACCGTGAGCAGCCGCATCCTCAACGGTAATAAGGGATGCCGCTCTTTCAAGACGAGCGTTATCAATATCAGTAACTACGAGAAGACGGGGAGGACGTCCGCCGTGAATAGCATAGTCAACAGCGCCAAGTCCCATGGGACCTGCTCCTGCAAGGATCGCCATTGCACCACCCTCAACGGTACCCATTTTATGCTCATAAGAGCCGGGGGTGGTATGATAATTCGCGTGGAAGCCTCCAACGATACAGCTCATAGCCTCGGAAAGGCTGCCAAGGTAAAATGCCTCGCCCTTATAGGGGAGGAGACATCCCAGCTCCATGACCTCGTTGGGGATTATAACGTATGTAGCTCCGCCACCGATATTATGGTAGGAATAGCCGGGAGCCGCAAGGCTTCCCTTGTAATTGATAGCCGGCTGGATGGAGAATTTATCTCCTTCTTTAAACTGATCCTTCCATTTTTCGCCAACCTCGATTATCTCGCCGCAGAACTCGTGGCCGAGGATAATGGGGTTTTCTGCAACATCATCCGGCACTCTCTTATGAGCCGCACCCTGAAGCGCTGCCTTATGGGAGGACATACAAATACTGTCGGAAATAACACGGGCGAGGATCTCGCAATCTTGAATCTCGGGAAGCTCAAATTCCTCTGTTCTCAGATCGTTAACACCGTAAAGTCTTACAGCTCTTGTTTTCATATTTCAACCATCCTTATTTTTTCGGTCAAACAGGCGGCGAAGCCTTTCCTTGTTTGACTCTTTCTTTGGGGCTTCTTCTTTTGATTTTTCTATTTTGATGCATTCATCGCAAATGCAAAGACAAACTTTTTCGTTTTCCGAAAAGCCCTCCGCCAATGGAGCGTGAAAAACAGCGCCGTCCGAATCGCGGATGCAAACGGCAATATCTCCCTCAATGCGGTCTATAACCGCGGCGAATCTCATTATCAGAAGCGGGGCTTTTCGATAAATCCTACCTTACGGCGGACCTTCGACATTGTTTTCAGAGAATCTCTGTATGCTTCCATCGCGCCCTTTGCTATGACATCTTCAAGATAAGCCTTATCATTCATAAGACGCTTGAATTCCTCACGCACAGGAGCAAGGGCATCTGCGCAGGCCTCACCGACGCAAAGCTTGAAATCACCGTATCCGCGTCCCTCAAACTCACGCTCTATCTCTTCAAAGCTCTTTCCGGTGAAGGCGCCGTAAATAGACATAAGGTTGATGATACCGTCCTTGCCATCAAGAGCGCGGACCTCGCTGCCGGAATCCGTGACAGCTCTCTTGAATTTCTTGATGATAACGTCCTTTTCATCAAGGATACGAACGGTTGCATTCTCGTTTTCATCGGATTTGGACATCTTCTTTGTGGGTTCTGCAAGGCTCATGATCCTTGCAGAAGGAGTTTTGTTTATAAAAGGCTCGGGAACAACGAAGGTTTCACCGTAAATTCCGTTGAAGCGCTCCGCTATGTTACGCGCAAGCTCCAGATGCTGCTTCTGATCGCTACCCACAGGGACCATCTCAGTCTGATAAAGAAGGATGTCCGCCGCCATAAGCGCAGGATATGTGAAGAGGCCGGCGTTAATATTATCGGTGTTTTTCTTACTCTTGTCCTTAAATTGAGTCATTCTGGAAAGCTCACCGAACATTGTATAGCAATCAAGGATCCAGCCAAGCTCCGCATGGCCCGAAACGTGGCTCTGCACAAAAAGAACATTCTTCTCAGGATCAAGTCCGCAGGCTATATAGAGAGCAAGGGTTTCGTATGTTCTGCGACGAAGCTCCGCCGGATTCTGGCGCACAGTTATCGCGTGCTCGTCCACAACACAATAGTAGCAGCGGTATTCATCGGAAAATTCCGCAAAATTTTTAATAGCGCCAAGATAATTTCCGATAGTAAGCTGGCCTGAGGGCTGTACACCGGAAAACACCACTTTTTTATCTTTATACATTATTATTTCTCCGTGAAAAATGGATTCTCATATTATTATATTATATCTTCCCTCTTCTGTCAACGGATTTTTTGCTTTGAAAGCCCCGATATGCCGAAAAATCCCCCGTAAGGCTCCTCAGTTTATGAAGTTACAATACCTTGTGATGTGTCACCCGCCGCGCAAATGCATATCATGAACTGAGGAGAAAAATCTCCTCCCAAGGGAGGCAACACCTCCGAAAAAGCTATCCCCAAAGCAATTCCTTCCTGCCTTAATGATCGGGCATGGAAAATGAAAAGAAAGGATGATATAATGGCAACTTTTACAAACCGCGCAACCCTCACCTACAACAATGAAAGCGTGAACTCCAACACCGTTGTTGGCGAGATACTCCGGGTTGTGAGCGTTACCAAAACAGCCGTGGGCGACAGCTATACCCCCGGCGACACGGTGGTATACGCCGTAAGTCTGCGCAATACAGGCACAGCACCCTTAACAGGTCTGCTCCTCACAGACGATCTCGGTGCCTACACCTTTGGTACGCAGACCTTGTACCCCCTCACCTTTATTGAAGGAAGCGTTCTGTATTATGTAAACGGGGCTCTTCAGGCATCACCCGCCGCCATCGGAGGCCCCCCTCTGATAATCAGCGGCATATCAGTGCCTGCAGGCGGTAATGCTATAATAATCTATGAAGCGAGGGCAAACGAATTCGCACCAAGTGCCGTGGATTCCGTCATTACCAATACCGTTACCGTTAGCGGAACCGGCGTCGGTGAAAATATCAGCGCAGTTGAGACCGTTGAGGTCCAAAACCGCGCCCGTCTCACAATAACCAAGGATATCTCCCCCGCAACCGTTACAGATAACGGTCAGCTGACCTATACTCTTACAATCGAAAACACAGGAAATACCCCTGCAGCAGATACCGTTGTCATCACCGACACGTTTGACCCTATACTCTCAAACATTTCGGTGACCTATAACGGTACCGTCTGGACCGAACCGGAGGATTACACCTACAATGAAGCTACCGGAGAATTTGCAACAGTCCCCGGGGCGATCACAGTCCCCGGCGCAACCTACGTTCAGGATATAACGACCGGAGCTTGGACTACAACTCCCGGAGTTAGCATTATCAGAATAACCGGAACGGTCTGAGCACATTCGGTCGCTTTTTTGAAAAAAAGCTTAGCAAAAAACTTTAGGAATCGGTTTCGCTTAATTTGACAAGTCAAAAGGCACCGTGCAGAGCATTATTGTGCTCTGCACGGTGCCTTTTTGAAAATCCTTTGATTCTTTCCTTTCAAGGAAAGAACGAGACCCCCTCTATCCACCCGATAAACCGTACTTTACCTCTGTAACAAAAAGCTTGAAGTACAGTCCCTTCAGATATTCTCTCCGTTTGTCGCCATTACATCACGGTAGAAAGCGAAGGAATCCTTCTTTATACGCTCAAGATTTGAATAGTCCATATAAACCAGACCGAATCTTTCGGTAAATCCGCCGCCCCACTCGAAATTATCAAGAAGAGCCCAATACCAATATCCTGCGATATCAGCGCCGTCCTCCGCACACTTTTTCAGTGCTCTCAGATAACGGGTTATGTAGTCTATGCGGTTGGGATCGTGCACCTTTCCGTCCACGGAAACTGTGTCGTGGCACGCCATACCGTTCTCTGTTATAATAATAGGTGTCTTATACCTTTCATAAAGAAATTTCGGTCCCCAATAAAGAGCCTCGGGAGTAACGGGCCAGCCGTTTGTTGTCTTGGCATATCCTGTGGGAAGGCGTGTCCACTGTGCGCCGCCCTTGCCGTCAGACACCCAATGAGAAGCGGTATAAATATTCTGGCCGTAAAAATCA
>SVQJ01000136.1 GCA_015065395.1 Oscillospiraceae bacterium | reverse complement strand
TAATACCCTGTTTGAGGACGGCGTCAGATGCTACGGAATGTTCGGCAAGGGTGCCGTTTGGTTCGTTTCTGAAAACGATAAGGTTGAAACCACCGTAACCGTTGCAGGTGCTACATTTACCCATCACTCCTCCTTCAAGCTGTACTGTATGCACAAGGACTCTCTTATGTCTCTTGAAGAGGCTTTAAGCGAGGGATATCTGACGAAGGAAGAAATTTCCTATGCTGCATATAATCACGAAAGAACACGGATTTATCTTGATTATCAGAAGAAATACTCTTCACGCTACAATAATAATACCGACGTTGACAAGATAAAGGTTGATGCATACACTGCTGAGCTTGAAGATCAGCTTGTCAGCGACTATATTGATTTCCTTTCAAAAAAGAATAATGCTGATTACAACCTTTCCATTTTCACAATATGCAGATATTATGGAAATATAGACGGAATGGTTGCCTTCTGCTTTACCGGAAGCATGCCCGATTGGATAAAGGATACGGACGATATAATCGGCGGAGTTATCTTCCACCATATGAGCGAATATCACCCAATACAGATACGGAAGGACGGTTGCTTCTACTATCTCAGCGATGCATATGAAATGGGCGTTATCTCTGTTGAACAGTTAAGAACGCTTGCACTCATCCACAACAACGGAAAGTATTATTCTGAGTCAGATCATTAAGTATAAACAAATGAGGCTGTTGCGCTCGCAGCAGCCTCATTTGTTTATATTTCCGAACTTGAAAAACAGTTGAAACTATTGAAAAAAAGAAAAATATGTATATAATAGATATATTAGGACTTTTCGAAAGGACATATTATTATGGCTAAGGAAAAATATTATATAACTACGGCGATCGCTTATGCATCTGCCCGTCCTCATTTCGGTAACACCTACGAGGTTATTATGACCGACTGTGTTGCCCGCTACAAGAGACAGCGCGGATACGACGTGTTCTTCCTCACAGGTACTGACGAGCACGGTCAGAAGATCGAGGATAAGGCAAAAGAAGCAGGCATCTCCCCCAAACAGTACGTTGACAACATTGCAAACGGTCAGATCAAGCGTATCTGGGACCTTATGAACACAAGCTACGATAAGTTTATCCGTACTACTGACGACTATCACGAAAAGGCAGTTCAGAACATCTTTACAAAGCTCTACGAGCAGGGCGATATCTACAAGGGCGAGTACAGCGGTTGGTACTGCACTCCCTGCGAGTCCTTCTTCACAGACACACAGGCTGAGGGCGGCAAGTGTCCCGACTGCGGCCGTCCCGTTGAAAAGGCTAAGGAGGAGGCATACTTCTTTAAGATGTCAAAGTATGCTGACCGTCTTATCAAGCATATTGAGGAAAATCCCGAGTTCATCGAGCCCGAATCCCGCAAGAAGGAAATGGTCAACAACTTCTTAAAGGCCGGTCTTCAGGATCTCTGCGTTTCCCGTACCTCTTTTAAGTGGGGTATTCCCGTTCCCTTTGACGACAAGCACGTAGTTTACGTTTGGCTTGACGCACTCTTCAACTATGCAACTGCTCTCGGATTTGACCCCGCAAACGAAGAACAGCCTGAACTTTATCAAAAGTACTGGCCCTGCAACGTTCATATGATCGGTAAGGACATCCTCCGTTTCCATACCATCTACTGGCCTATCTTCCTTATGGCTCTCGGTCAGCCCCTTCCCAAAAAGGTTCTCGGTCATCCCTGGTTCAACTTCGGAGCTGACAAGATGTCCAAGTCCCGCGGAAACATTATTTACGCTGATGATATGGCTGAGCGCTTCGGCGTTGACGGAGTTCGTTACTACGCACTGAGCGAGATGCCTTACGCTAACGACGGCTCCATCACATACGAGAATGTTATCGCTCGCTACAACAACGATCTTGCAAACAACCTCGGAAACCTTGTAAGCCGTACAGTGGCAATGACAAAGAAGTATTTTGACGGCGTTATCCCTGCCCCCGCTGGCGAGGAGGGCACCGACAGCGAGCTCAAGGCGGCAGTTACGGCAGGAATTGAAGGCTTTACCTCCAATATGGACACATATCATATTGCCGATGCACTTGAGTGCGTATTTTCAATGCTTCGCCGAGCTAATAAGTATATTGATGAAACTATGCCCTGGGCGCTCGCGAAGAACGAGGACGACAAGCCCCGTCTCGGCACCGTTCTTTACAACCTTCTCGAAACTATCCGTATTGCGGCAGTACTTCTCACCCCTGCGATACCCGCAACCTGCGAGTCTATTTTCTCCCAGCTCGGCACAGATCTTAATACTTATGAGACCATCGGCACCTTCGGCGCAATGGAGGCAGGCAAACCTGTCGGCGAGAGCGTGATGCTCTTCTCCCGTATCGACGAAAAGAAGATGATGGCAGAGGTTGAAGCTGAGATCGAAGCTGCCAAAAAGGCCGCAGAGGCTGCGGCAAAAGCCGCTGAGAAGCCTGAAAAACCCGAAGGAATAGCTCAGATCGGAATTGACGATTTTATGAATGTTGAGCTCCGCACAGCTAAAATCATTGACTGCGAAAAGGTTCCCAAGGCAAAGAAGCTTTTGAAGCTCAAAGTAGACCTTGGATACGAGGAAAGACAGGTGGTTTCCGGAATTGCAAAATTCTATGAGCCCGAAGCACTCATTGGTAAAAAGATCATCCTTGTTGCAAATCTTAAGCCCGCCACCCTTTGCGGAATTGAATCCAACGGTATGATACTTGCCAGCGGCGAAGAACAAGTAAGAGTTGTTTTCCTTGCAGAGGATACTCCTCTCGGCGAAAGAGTAAGATAACAGGAAAAACAAAACCGAAGGTATCCCCTTCGGTTTTGTAGAATTATGATTATGAGAATATTTGACACACACGCGCACTATAATGACGACCGCTTCAACGATTACGAGGGCGGCATGGATAAAGCGATCCGCGACTCATATCAGAGCGGTGTTTGCGGTTTTATAAACTGCGGAACAGATCCCGACAGCTCACTTTGCTCTATAGAGATCGCCAAATGCTACGAAAATGCTTATGCCGCAGTTGGTATTCATCCTGAAGCCTGCGAGGATCTGAATGATACCATGAACGAAAGCCTCGATAAGATAACTTCCCTGCTTTCCGATCCCAAGGTGGTAGCCATAGGCGAGATAGGTCTTGAATATCATTGGGATATCGACCGCCGGCTGCAGCATAAGTTCTTCAAGGAACAGCTGGAAATTGCAAAAAAGCACGACAAACCCGTTATCGTTCACGACAGAGAGGCACACGGTCCTGTTCTTGAGATGATAAAGTCGTATCCCGGGGTTATTGGCGTTATGCACGGATATAGCGGCAGTGCTGAAATGGTCCGTGAATTTACCCGCCTTGGCTGGTATATTGCCTTTGGAGGCCCTGTAACCTATAAAAATGCCGAAAAGGTGCGGGAAGCCTGCCGAGCAGTTCCGCTTGACAGAATTCTTATAGAAACAGATTGTCCCTATCTCCCTCCTGTACCCCACCGAGGAGAGATCAATCTATCTAAAAACATGAAATACACCCTCGATGCTATGGCGCAAGCCCGCGGCGAAGATAAAGAGGCACTTGCACAGGCAATGCTTGAGAACACAAAAAGACTATTCGGCATCGATTTTTAATAGCAGTATAAAAAGGCTGACAGTTGTCAGCCTTTTTTGCGGGGATAAACAAATGTCTCAATTAAGTGCCAAAAGTCTTTCCTCGCACTTTTTGAAACGGGGATCATTTGCTATAACGTTATCGCTTGTCGGGAAGCAAAGGCAATAGCATTTATGCAATCTGATTTGAAAATCATTAACGATCCCTTTGAGAGTTTCCGGTGCGTAGCCCTTGGATCTGCAATCTTCGTAATATGAAACACCGAATTCACACAGCTCCTCTATTGCGATCAATGCCTTTTCAAATTCAGAAATTGCAATGTAATCGTTTGAAATATTTACATAAGCAAGCCTCTGCCAGTACATAGATACTGCATTATTAAATATTCTATGGTTAAGCTTTGCAGCATCGAGGAAATCATACCAAGCGTTAAGTGCTTCATTCTTTCTTACATTCCCTAAAATGGATATTCTTCTCGCCCTGATCCAGAGGCAATCAAGATAAGAACGCATAGATTCGTCACACATATTCTTAGATAATTCAATACACTTCTCATAATCCTTTTTTCGGTCGTATATTTCAAGAAGCATGGCATTTCTGATGTTCCCCATATCAGGTAAATCTCCGGCAATACCTTCTGCTTTTGTAAAGTCACCTTTACACAAATACAGACAAACAAGCAGTTCTTTAGCCGAAATAAGTCTTGTTGTATTTTTATCATAGTTCAGAATAGCATTCAAATGAAGAATTGCCTCTTCAAAAAGCTCATCTTCCTCTTCTTTCGGAATAATATATCTGGTTCCGTTGACACTGTCATCCAAAAATCCTAAAATGCTAGCGGCACAACCGTATTTTGCCCAATAATCAAGGGGATATTTTTTAATATGGTCTCGATACAATTCATAACATCTATAGTCACAATTGTTTTCATAAGTCCACCAGTGTTCATTATCCTCGTAAATTTTTAGCACAGCCTCCTCCAGCTTTTCCCTATCAGCTTTCTCGTCACCACCGACACCGAGGAGGCAATCGGTGGTTACACCGAGGATCGCTGCAAGGGGGACTATCTGTGAAATATCGGGCATAGTATTATCGCATTCCCATTTTGACACCGCCTGAACGGACACCATAAGCTTTTCCGAAAGCTCAGCCTGCGTTATCTGGGCTTCTTTTCTTATAATTTTTAATCTTTGACCAAAGCTCAACATATAATTATTTCCTTTCATATTTTCAAACCGATGCATCTGTTTTCTGTTTTGATTATATCAGAAAAGTAAGCACAGGTAAACATACGCTCAGGAGAATGGAACCTATCTATTCGGTTGATTTTTCACATGAAGCCAAACTGAAAACGCAAGTCATAAATCTTTTTTTGATATAAAAAAGGAGCCTTGCGGCTCCTTTCAGGCTGTCGAAAAAGTCCAGTAAAACTGGGCTTTTTCTTTATGTTTGGAAAGAAATGTGGTATAATGGAAGGGGTG
>SVQJ01000135.1 GCA_015065395.1 Oscillospiraceae bacterium | reverse complement strand
TTACGGTAAAGCTTTAATATAAAAAATCAAGGTAAAAATGAGCTCGTTTACGTTCATTTTTACCTTGATTTTTTTTGTATATACTTGTTTAACTTGCAAAACGCTTGCTTGCCCGTTCTTCTTCACGGATAAGTGTGGCGCTGCCCTTGCCATTTGTAAGCTCACGGATGAGATTTACAAGCTCCTCACCGCGGTCAGCTTCTATAGCGGCAGTAACGGTAACACCTTCTCCAAACTGGGTATCGTCCTCGGAAACGTCCATAGCACGAAGCTGAACGGTGAGACGCTGGTATTCGGAGTAAGAACAGCAAAGGGAATAGATACCGAAGCTCTCGCTCACAGCGATGCCGGCGTCATCTATTGCTGCCTTTGCACAGGCAGAATATGCCCTCACAAGACCGCCGGCTCCCAAAAGAGTGCCGCCGAAATAACGGGTAACGACAACGCACATATCCGTTGCACCGGACATTTTCAGTACGTTGAGAACAGGCATGCCTGCCGTGCCCTGAGGCTCACCGTCATCCGAATATCGTGCCCTTGCTCCGTTATCGATATAATAGGCCCAAACGTTGTGGGTGGCATCTGCGAATTCCTTTTTCTTTTCTTCAATTATCGCTTTTGCCTCGTCCTCGGTGCGAACAGGGGCCGCATAGCCTATGAATATTGATTTTTTCTCTTCTGTTTCAGCCTCGCCAATTTTTGCAAGGGTAACTCTTTTTTCGTTGTCCATAATTTCTCCTGTTATTTTGAGCGAAGCAAACTCTGAGGTGCGCTCTCGATCATAGAAAGGCCGCAATCGGGATCCGTAAAAGGTTTATTTATTTTTTTATAAAGCCCTTCAGCTTTCCGTAGAGCTTTTCGTCACAGGTGAGGTTTACCTCGATGCCCTCTGCCGTGTATTCAACATTTACGTTTTCTCCGTCGCGGTATATGATGCCGAGAAGGGAGCCCTCGCTTTGAGGAAGAAGCACGGAAATATTACGTTTTCCCGCGTTGCAGAGCCCTTCAAGTATCGAGACGAACTCATCGGTGCCCTCGCCGGTAGCGGCGGAAATAAAGGCGAATTTCGCCCCTGTGGAGGCAGCTATTCTTTTCATGTCAAGGAGTGTTTCGCTGTCGCTGACTTTATCGCATTTGTTGAAAACATACAGAGTGGGCTTGCCCTTGGCGCCAAGCTCCGAAAGAAGATTCTCCGTAACCTCAAGCTCCGAGGCAAATTCTCTGTCGGAGGCATCGGCCACGATTATGAGGATATCGGCATAAACAGCCTCATCAAGAGTGCTCTTAAAAGCTTTTATAAGATGGTGGGGAAGATTTTTGATAAATCCTACGGTGTCTGTAAGAAGGATGGTCTCCCCTCCCGGCAGATCGAATTTTCTCGTAGTGGGATCAAGGGTTGCAAAAAGCTTGTCCTCTGCAAATATTCCCGCATCGGTGAGACGGTTCAGAAGAGTGGATTTTCCTGCATTGGTGTAGCCGACTATGGCACATTTGGTAATGCCGCTGCGATCTCTTGCCGCTCTGATGGTGTTTCTGTTTTTCTCAACCTTGGAAAGCTCTTCCTCAAGCTGGGCGATCTTTGCCTTAAGTCTTCTTCTGTCTATTTCAAGCTTTGTTTCTCCGGGACCCCTTGTTCCGATACCTCCGCCCAGTCGTGACATATCCTTGCCCTTGCCCATAAGGCGGGGGGCGGTGTACTTAAGCTGTGCCAGCTCGACCTGCAGGCGTCCCTCCGCGCTTTGAGCGCGGCTTGCGAAAATATCAAGGATGAGCATGCTTCGGTCAAGGACGCTGACATCGTAATCAATGGCGTTTTCGATCTCTCTGATTTGAGAGGGAGTTAGCTCAAAATCGAAAATAACCAGATGGGATCCGGTGTTTTTGCAGGCAAGAGAAAGCTCTTCGATCTTTCCGCTGCCGATGCCGAAACGGCTGTCCGGGGCAGGGCGCATCTGAGTGATAAGTGCACTCACACTTCCTCCTGCCGTATCAACCAGCCGACGCAGCTCCTCAAGGGATGAAAGGCATTCGCCCTCGCCCCCTTTTTGATAAATAGAAACACAGACTGCCTTCTTTTCGCTTGCGGTCTCAGTTTCATGCATGGTCTTGCCCTTCGGCCCCTTTTCCTCCTCTTCGTCGGGAAGCTGGGTCAGCTCAATATAAAAGGGAAGTCCCTCAAATTTTTCATTATCGTTCATTTGCAGTATCCTTCAAATAATTTTATACGAAAAAACCGGATAAGAACGCACGCGTTCTTACCCGGATCTTGTCAGATGCTCGATTATCTGTTTGCAGCTTCAAGACGCTTCTTGAACTTGTCAACTCTTCCGCCTGCATCAACAAACTTCTGCTTGCCGGTGAAGAAGGGATGGCACTTAGAGCAAACTTCAACACGGATCTCGCCGTTAGCATCACCCTTGGTAGAGCGAGTTACAACAGTCTCGCCGCATGCGCAACGGATGGTTACTTCTTTATAATCGGGATGAATTCCAGTCTTCATTTCTATTCTCTCCTTGCGGTTTTTTACAGTACAAAGAATTCTAACACAAAAGCAGGATTAAGTCAAGAGCATTTCCAAAAAAAGTTCTTTATTTTACAAAATAATTAAATAAGCGTGCCTATGGATTCCTTCAGCCGCGCTATGATCTTTTTCTCAAGACGGGATATATATGACTGAGATATCCCCAGCATATCCGCAACCTCCTTTTGTGTCTTTTCTCCCTTTCCGTTCAGACCGTATCTGAGACTGATAATAGTTTTTTCCCTTTCGCAAAGCTCATTGACCGCCGCACGAAGTATCTTTTCATCTTCATCCTTTTCAAGACGAAGGCTCACCGTGTCCCACTCGCTTCCCAAAACGTCCGAAAGCAGAAGCTCGTTCCCGTCCCAGTCCGTATTCAGCGGCTCATCGATTGAAATATCCCCTCTGTGAGATACGTTTTTCCGTATATACATAAGTATCTCATTTTCGATGCATCTTGATGCGTAGGTGGCAAGCTTTATGTTTTTATCCATTCTGTAGGTGTTCACGGCCTTTATAAGTCCTATCGTTCCTATAGATATAAGATCCTCGATGCCGGTACCGGTGCTTTCGAATTTCCTTGCAATATATACAACGAGCCTCAGATTGTGCTCAATCAGAAGCTTTCTTGCATCCGGCCTTTTATCTATACCTTCTATAGCATCCATTTCCTCCTCAGGGGTCAGGGGAGGAGGGAGAGCGTCGGGGCCGTTTATGTAAAAGTCCCCGGAGGAGCTGTTTTTTGCAAGGCGTGCGGCAATGCGCTTCAATCGCTGCCAGATGCTGTTTTTGTCAGGCTTGTTCATCTTCTTTTTCATAGTAATCTCCATTCCGACGCCAAGCGGCGGCAAAAATAGTGTTGAAACTCGACTGTGTTTTTTTGAAGCAAAAACGTGTTGGGATCCACTTTCAGGGAGAGCTTTTGCGTAAAATGGGTGAAGTTAAGTTTTTTGAATAATGAATTTCCCACTGCTGACCTTATGATCTACGGCAGCAAAGCAGGAGAGACGGTTGCCCCGTGGCCCCCGTAATAATCCTTAGAGCAGTTTCGTGGTGCCAGTATACATCGTACGGGATTTTTCTTTTTTTCGTATGTCACCGTCACCTCATCGGGTATAAAGCCTGCTATTATGTCATTTTTTCCGTCTGTACGGTGAGGTATTAACCGCATATTGACCTTTTGTTCGCAAAGAACGGCAGTGTCGAAGGTGAGTAAGGCCGAGCATATCGCCTTTGTGCACAGCTTGCTTGCGATCTCCTTGGAAACAGGTATGACGGGATCTCCGGAGATTGGATCGCGCATAAGATTTCCGCTGTCGCAAAGAGCCGTAAAGGTTGCAGTGCGGTCTCGCCAGGTGGCGGTGATGAAAACGGTTTTTCGGTCCTTCAGAGAGCAAAATATCCGTATTCCGACGTAAACTGCGGCAGTGGAAAGTGCGAAAATAACGGATAGCATTCCGCCTGAGGCTCCCGCTCCCACGGTTTCCTGATAGGGACTTTGTGATAGGGAGAGCAACGCAGTCATAACTCCGCCGAGAAGAGCTCCGCATCCCCAGATAAGTGCACTCTGCTTGAAAAAAGAAAGGGCACTTCCAAGGGTGCCGAAGGCTGCAAGGCACATCAAAAGACTGATGAGCGCGGCGGATACGATGCTTTGTACTCCGCCGAGGGAGAAATATGCACAAAGAACTCCGTAAAGTCCTCCGATCGATGCGCTGAGCGTCATTCTCAGAGGGCTTCGCTTCCTTGAAGAGATGATGGCAGATAACCAAACGGTTATAAAATCCATGCTGAAATTAATCAAGAATAAAACGTCCGCATAAAGAGTTGTTTCCAGAAAACCACCGCCTTTTTTCTGATTATACATACTTGCCACTGAACATTTTGTCGGTAGAAGGGATAAAAATCTTCTTTGGCAAAAAAAAGTGATGGGCATATACTGCTAAAAAAAGAAAGGTTTGGTGCTGTATGCTTACATATTCTGATTATTTTTCTCACATTGAGGCAAAAAACACATATTTTGCAGGAGCTAATACTCCCGATGGCTTTATGGGAGATTATAAGCATTTGTTCTCCGAGGATGGCTTTGAAAAAGTATATATTGTAAAAGGGGGTTCTGGAACGGGGAAAAGCACTTTGATACGCCGATGCATGGACGAAGGTGAAGCACTTGGTGGAAGGGTCACAAAGATACTTTGTTCCTCCGATCCGGATTCTCTTGACGGAGTAATTATTGAAAAGGGAAGCATCCGTATTGCCGTTATAGACGGTACCGCACCGCATACAAATGATCCGGAATATGCAGGAGCCTGCGGAGAGATAGTTAATTGCGGAGATCATTGGAACAGCAGTATGCTTGAGGAGAGAAAGGAGGAAATCGCTCTTCTTGTAAATAAAAAAAGAACTGCATATTCAAGAGCATACAAATTTCTGCAAAGTCTGTATGAAATAACATCAATTCAGCAGGGGCTGTTGCTGTATTATCTGGATAACGATAAAATGCAGGGAGCAATAGACCGTCTTTGCCGCCCTCTCGGAACCGGGAAGGGGAAGAAAGGAGAAATACAA
>SVQJ01000134.1:526-5093 GCA_015065395.1 Oscillospiraceae bacterium | reverse complement strand
GAAGATCCTCTCTTTCAGAAAGGCTCCACTGGCGGCGGCAGTAGTGATAGCTCCAGCCGTTGCCCTCGCGTGGGAAGTCTATCCATTCCGGATGGCCGAACTCATTTCCCATAAAATTAAGATATCCTTCACCGGCAAGGCTCGAGGTGAGGAGGCGTATCATTTTATGGAGGGCGATGCCCCTGTCGATGACCACGCTTTGGGCAGCGCGGCTCATAGAGGTATACATTTCGCTGTCGCAAAGGCGGAACATCAGGGTTTTATCCCCCACCAGCGCCTGGTCGTGGGATTCGGCATAGCCGATATTCTTTTCCCCGGGACGGCGGGAATTCAGCTCATACCAAAGCTTGAACATATCCCAGCTCTCGTCCGGCAGCTCCTTTACGGTCTTTATCCAAAGATCGGGAACGCCCATGGAAAGGCGATAGTCAAAGCCCAAGCCGCCGTCCTTTATCTTTATGCACATACCGGGCATACCGGACATATCCTCTGCCACGGTGAGAGCATTGGGATTTACGGAATGGATGAGCTCGTTTGCAAGCTGGAGATAATTTATCGCCTCGATATCCGTATTCATTGAAAAATACATGGAATAGTCGGTGAACGCACTGCCAAGACCGTGGTCCAGATACAGCATGGAGGTAACGCCGTCGAAGCGGAAGCCGTCAAAATGGAAAATATCCATCCAATATTTCAAATTGGAGAGAAGGAAGTGGATGACCTGATCCTTTCCGTAATTAAAAAGCTTTGTATCCCAGGCGGTGTGATACCCCTTGGGGCCCTCATGGAAGAACTGGTATGAGGTTCCGTCAAACTCGTTGATGCCCTCGTTTGTGTTCTTGACCGCGTGGGAATGAACGACGTCCAGAAGAACGGCGATCCCCATGGAATGAGCGGTGTTGATAAGGCGCTTCAGATCCTCGCTTTTTCCGAATCGGGACGAGGGAGCGAAGAAGTTTGAGACCTGGTAGCCGAAAGAGCCGTAATAGGGGTGCTCCATAATTGCCATGATCTGTATCGTGTTGTATCCCAGAGCCTTGATCCGTGGGAGGACGTTATCGCAAAACTCGCTGTATGAGCTCACCTTTCCCTCCTCTGAGCTCATACCGATATGGCACTCGTATATATACGGCGTTTTTTCTCTTTTGAAATCCCCGTCAGTCCAAGGGTAGGGTGCGAGGGTGTCCTCAACCTGGGCGCACCAGGTGTTGGTTTCAGGATCCTGAACAACTCGGGTGGCATAAAGAGGAATGCGGCGCAGCTCGCGGCCGTCCTTAATGATAACGGCCTGTACCATATCACCGATCCTTATGGCATCCTCCCCTTTAAGGATCACCTGAAAGACCCCGTCGGAAAGGCGCTCCATTTTGAGAGCGCGGGCATCCCAGGAATTGAAATCTCCGGTGAAATACATCTCATCCGCGCCGGGAGCCCACTCGCGGTAGACCCAGCCGCCGCCGATTTTGTGTATACCGAAATACTGATAACCGTTTGCAAAATCGGAGAGCTTGCCTTTAGAGCCAACAAGTCTTTTGCGCAGAGCCTTATACCGATCCATTCTAAGGTCAATATCCCCTTCGAAGGGTGCAAGATACGGGTCGATCTCAATAATTCTGTATGACATACAAACCTCCGTTGATCAAAAACTTTCTATATATAATAATACTACCAAACACGGCTTCTGTCAAGTTGGGTTTTCCTTAGAGAAGGAGAAACGCTCTGTCAACGCCTTTTGCCTTGCAAAATTCAGCAAAACCCATTTTATAAAGTTTTTTGCGAAGCTTTTTTTCAAAAAGCGACCCGTTTCTCCTTCATTCAAAAAGCGACCCGACGCAGTCGGATCGCTTTTTTCACTATTAACATTAACCGTATATATTCCGTTTATTCCTTCGGGAGGGAAAAGAGCTCTGTGATCTTTTCGTCCTTATCAAACAGCATATTGTACTGCAGATGGCTGTACAGCTTTAAGGGGTCGCTAAGATTCGGGTTGGAATAATCGGATTCGTGGAAATTATAGTCGTGGTCGAACCAGCCCATTGCATTGATCGCCATGACATCACGGTTCACGCAATCCACGAACTTATTAAAGGGTGTTTCGGGCAGGTCCACCATATCGCGCAGCCAGGAAGAAAGGAAATTGATGCTCGTCAGGGGGGTGGCCCTATCGCAATCTATCTCATAATTTGCCCAGAACACGTAGGGTACCACATATTTGGATTCCTGAAGGAGGGTGGGATCATCATCCTCAACTCCGTAGAATTTCTGGGCGATATTGGCAAGGGAGGGCTGATGGTCTCCGAAGAAAACGATGATGGTCTCCTCATCCTGCTTTTCAAAATACTCGACCAGCTCTTTGAACGCCGCATCGGAATTATTGATGGCGGAGAGGTATTCACGGATACCGAAATAGCCGTTCTTTTCTGCCATATCAACGGTATATTCAAAGCCGGGGGTGGAATATCCGGAGTGGTTCTGCATGGTGATGGCAAAGGTGAAGAAGGGCTGATCGTCCTCCATATTCTCATACAGATCGATTATCTTATCATACACGGCAGCGTCGCTCACGTGGCCTCTGTAATAATCCTCGTCGGGGATGGATGCGAAATCGTCCTTAAATACGGTGGTATCAAAATTGAAATACTCGTAGATATATTTTCTCTGCCAGTTGGTGGGGTTCTCGGGGTGGATGCTCACCGTCTTATATCCCGCTTCGTTAAAGGAATTGACTATGGTAAAGCTGTTGTCCTCCTGAATATACAGATTGTATGCTACCGTATTTCTGGGAATGAACTGGATGGAAAGACCGGAAAGAAACTCAAGCTCGGAGTTTGCCGTGTTTCCTCCGTAGACTGAGGAGAGAGCGTGACCCTTGATAACGTTGGGCGCCTCATCTGAAAGAGAATCAAGAAAGGGGGTGAGCTCAATATCCGAGGGGATATAGCCGCCCATGAATTCTGCGATGTGGTGCACGTCGGAGAAGGTCTCGTTCATTATAACGATAACGTTGGGGCGCTTCTTTTCGCCGTCCTCCCCGTCATTCTCTCCGATATAGTCCTGTGTCTTTTCCGCAAGGGTATCCGTGTTATAGCCCTCGGGCTTTATTATCCTTGTTGCGCTTGCGGAATAGACCATGTTAACGAAAAAGCCGTTTCTTTCGCTGCCTCTGTATTTCCAGTATTTATCCTGGTAAGCAATAAAGCCGGAGGCAAACTGGGAATAGATGATGCCCACAAAGCCAAGGGCGATAAGAGCGCAGACGGCGCTGCAAGCGGTAGTCCTCCAGGTTCTTTCCCTGTGGGGAAACTTGGTCTTTGCAAGAAGGAATATGAAAACAACTGCCCAGATTATGCCAAGAAGAGTTCTGTCCGAAAGCTCAAAGGCATACTGATCGGCAACGCCTGCCGCAGTGCCCAGGGAGAAAAAGTCGGAAAATTGGATCTCAAAGCTTCTCGCCTGAACCACCAGGTGATTTGCAACGGCGAGGACCTGAGTGAGCACGGTGACGATTATCGCCGCCGCCTTAAGCTTACCAGTGATGAGCCAGAACAGGGCGATAAGTCCGCCCACGAGGATTATGTTCATGGCAAATTTGACTATTCCGATAAGGAGAACGCCGCAGCTTATGGTCATCTGCATTATTATAAATATGAGAAAAGCCATGCCGCAAAGGAGAATGGCTCTGATAAGCACGGGAGACTCTCTCTTGATCTCCAAGCGGAATTCAAGTATCAGAAATACCGCAAGCCCCGTGAAAAAGCCGATGGTATCCCAATCGGTGAGGCTTTTGCCTATGCCGTAAAAAACGAAGGCAATGACAGCATATATAAGTATGTGAAGCTTTTTCTTATCCCAATTTAAGTTAAACCAATCATTCATAACAAACCATGCTTTCTTTTGAAAAAATAATTGAACTAACCGAAAAACCGCAAATAAAGCACAAAATGGACCAAAAAAACGAAAAACCAGAGCTTTACATACGATTTCATATTATTGTAGCACATCCTTTGCTTTTTTTCAATAAAAATCACAGATTATTTTTGCAATAAATATCAAAGGAATTTTCAAGGAAAATCTGTACTAAATATTACTATACTATTGCAAGGTCGGACGGGGAAATGCTATAATGTAGTAAAGGTAAAAAACAAATTAAGAAAGGATGTGGATCTATGCTTTACGCAATCATAGCAGTTGTGCTGATCATCATTGTTTTTGCCTGTCTGAAGGTCGTTCCTCAGGGAACGGAGTATGTTATTGAATTTTTGGGAAAATACCGCACCACATGGGGCGCGGGTCTTCATTTTCTCATACCCTTTCTTGAAAGGATATCCAAAAAGATCACATTAAAGGAGCAGGTGCTGGATTCTCCCCCTCAGCCCGTTATCACTAAGGATAACGTAACCATGCAGATAGATACGGTGGTATTCTTCCGCATTTACGATGCAAAGCTTTATGCCTACGGCGCGGTGAACCCCATCTCCGCCCTTGAAAACCTTACCGCCACCACTCTGCGAAATCTTGTGGGCGAGCTGGAGCTGGATTCCACCCTCACCTCCCGTGATACCATCAA
>SVQJ01000134.1:0-516 GCA_015065395.1 Oscillospiraceae bacterium | reverse complement strand
AGCCACAGACCAGTGGGGCATCAAGGTGGGCCGCGTGGAGCTGAAGAACATCATCCCTCCCACGGAGATACAGAACGCCATGGAAAAGCAGATGAAGGCGGAAAGAGACAGAAGAGAAACTCTCCTCCAGGCAGAGGGCCACAAGGCAGCGGCTATCACCCGCGCCGAGGGAGATAAGCAGGCGATGATCCTCGCCGCAGAGGGCGAAAGAGATGCTCGCATAGCGAGAGCAGAGGGCGAAGCAAAGGCTATCCTCCTTGCAAAGGAGGCTGAGGCAGACGGTATCCGCCTCCTCAGAGAAGCAGGCGCGGACACAGCGGTGCTTGAGCTTAAAAAATACGAGGCACTTATCCAGATGTCAAACGGCAGAGCATCAAAGATCATCGTGCCCACCGACGCGGTAAACACAGCGAAATCAAACGTGATGTTTTCCGAGATCACAGGCATAGGAGATACCACCAAAAGTGCACCGGAGGAGAAAAAGGCTGAAAAGCCCGACCCTTGCTGCGATTGAAG
>SVQJ01000133.1 GCA_015065395.1 Oscillospiraceae bacterium | reverse complement strand
GTGATCTCAGGCTTTATTTCAAGGCTGGGGGTAGGTCCCCAAGAAGAGAAGTCAGAAATGAAAGGTCCGGATGTCTGATCTTTGCTGATGGTGAGCTTTCCGCCGCCCTTTGCAGCAAGCATCTCACCGTCGTTCTGGGAAATAGAGCAAACCGCAAGGGTTGCATCTCCCACGTTCATCTTGATATCACCGGAAACGTTGTTGTAAATGATGATACCTGCAGCACCCTGCTGCTGAGCAATCTTTGCTTTTTCTTCAAAGGTATTGGAGCCGCGGCGAACAAGAACTAGCTTGCCCTTAACATCCATGCCTGTATAGTCGGCACTTCTGCCCACACCGGGGATCACAACATATTCCATTTTCACCTTATCCTTATCGCCGAGAAGGTTCTCAACAAATTTGTTCTCCTCCGCGGCAGAGTTTGTGGACTCAAGGAAGTAGATGATGGTATCGCCGTACTTGATATAAGGTGTTTCGGTACCGGAGATGGAGGCTACTGACATAACGCCCTCGTAGGTGGAGGGAGAGCCTACCGTACCGGTATCGGGATTGGAGGTAAGACCAAGGTTACCGTTTGCCTCGGAGCCGTAAGCAGAGCTGAAGCTGTTGGAAGCCGCAACTACCATGCTGATGCCCGCTTCTCTGATCTTATCGTAAACACCGTTCAGCGCTTCCTCGTCTGTTTCACGGCTGAAGCCGCAGGCAGTACCGATGGACATATTGATGACATCAACGCCGAGAACGACGCAGTCCTCAAGTGCGGAGAGGATCCAGGATGCCATTGCGGAATCCTCAACGTCGGAAAAGATCTTCATGGCGATGACCTGCGCGTTGGGAGCAACACCTCTGATGGTATCGTCGTTACCTACGATAACGCCGGCAACGTGAGTACCGTGCTCGTTATGGGTGGAATAGGGATCCGTATCCTTATCCGCATAGTCGAAGCCGTAGGGCACCTTTTCGTTTATGTACACATCGTCAACTGTGATGCCGCTCACAAGAGTGCTTGCAGTTGTATCGCCGATCACCTTTGCAACGTCCTCATAGGTGAGGCCCAGATTATCGGATGTGAAATTATCAACGGAGAAGGCTGTATGGTTTGAGTCAAGACCTGTATCAAGGACCGCAACCACCATTCCGGAGCCGTCAAACTTGGAATCGGAGGAATCGAAGATACCCGTATCAAATACGTTGACGGTGTTCTCAACAAGCTCTGTCTCGCACATATTGTACTTTTCGCTGATGATTGCGTTATCGCCGCTTGAGAGAGACTGGCAGGTAGCTCTGAAATCCGATGCCTTGATAAGGATCTCGAATCCGGAGAGGACTGTATTGTAATCCTCGCCGAGAGTATAATCGATACCCTTACGCTCAAGCTCCTTAAGGATACGGTTCTTCTCACGGTCTATCTTTGCAGAGGTCTTCTCTGCAGTATCACCGAAAGCAGCATACTCCTTAAAACTCATTGTCTTATCAGAGCCCTCGTACTTTGTCATGAGGTCGGGAACATCTACGGTGATGATGACCGAGATCTCGTCGTCCTCCTTGATCGCCTCAGGCAGGCGGAACATAACAGAGCTGTCAATATACTCCGAATAGTCGACCCTAAGGCCGTCATCGATAAGCTGTATGGAGGGCTTTTTTGTTTCCGTTCCGGATACGGAAACATCCGCGGCACTAACGTTCACGCTCATAAGAGGGAACGCACCGAGGAGCATTACCACTGCAAGAAATACAGCTACAAATGAAGTAATTTTGTTTGTAAACTTACTCTTCGCCATATATTTTACCTTTCTTTTACGGTGGGCTGTTTTTCAAAAATTCGCCTAAAACACCATTCTCCTAATAATACTATATTTTTCTGATAATTGCAAGGAGTTTTGCGCAATATTCTACAATTAAATTGTAAACAATATTACATTTATAAGAAGAAAAAGTATTTTTCCAAAAACTCTTTCCCGTTTCTCCTTTTGCCATTTACTTTAGCGGATTTTTGTTGTATAATGTAAGTTAATCTAAAAGTAAGGAACAACGCTTCATGACTAATGAAACAATAAGAAAATTGCACAAAACGGCAGCGATTGCCGTCAGCGTCTTAACGGCGGTGGCAGCAGTATGCCTTTCTGCAGGCTGCATTGCCATATTCCTCTCCGGAGATAAGCCATTTTCCCCGGAATCCGTGGCAAAGACCTTCACATATATACAGATACCTGTGTACCTGTGCCTTCTCTCTGCTCTTTTCGGCTTTCTCCTTGATATTTTCTTCCCCCTTGAAGAAAAAAAGAAAAAATCAAAGCCCGACAGGGAAATGACCCTTTTGCGCCTGAGAAAGACCGAGGACATGGAAAATGCCTCCGAAAATGATAAAAAGGCGATCCTCTCCGCCCGCCGCACAAGCGCAGTTATCAATGGCATTTCCGCTTTTCTGTATCTTGCAGAAATAACGGCATATATTTATATAGTTTTCTCCGCCGGGCTTTTCACAAGAGGCGACAATTCAAGCGTTGCCATAACGAAAAATGTTACAGATGCACTTATCATTATGCTTCCCTTCCTTGCCCTGGCCATAGGAATAGCATTTTGCCGATGCATGATGATAAAAGCTCTTACAAAAAAAGAATGCGACCTTCTATCCTCACTGCCTAAAAAGTCAAAGGATGCAGATGAAGATGCAGAAAAAGCAAAAAACGCAGACCGCGCTCTTTCGGACACAGTGATACGCACGATCATTGTTTTTGCCGCCATCGCCTGCATTGTGGGCGGATATATATCAGGCGGATTTTCCGATGTGCTTGCAAAAGCCGTGGCTATCTGCACGGAATGCATAGGATTGGGGTGATGAACCATGGAAATTAAAGATTATACCTCTCCCGAGCTTGATATGAGCCTCAGGGAAAATGCAAAAAGCGAATTTATAAAGAATCTGAAGGCCGAAAGGCTCACCTGGAGGATCGCAAGCATCCTCCTTCCCCTTATCTACACGGTATTTCTCATAACAGGGCTTTCCTATTTTGCGAAAAACGACTCCACCTCTCTCATAACGGGAAAGACCGTTGTCTTTACCTTGATAGGACTTCTCCTTCTCGCCCTTTCCCTTTTCAATATCATTTACTGCTCAAAGGTGAATGCCTATACCGCATCCGCCGCTTACGATATGCGCCACAGCGTGCGCCGCAGCCGTTCCTCCATCTCAAAGGCAGCCTGCGCGGTCTTCAACCCCATCTCTCTTCTGTTCTTTTGCAAAAACAAAAGGCTTGTAAAAGAAAAAGCCGAGATATTTGACAGTATTATCGCAAGCGAAAAGGAGACCGCCTTCTCCTACAGCCCATTCCCCACGAAGAAAAAGCTCATGCAGCTTTACTTTGCCCTTCTCATAAATTCCAATCTCAACGGCTATTTTTCCGGCATCATCCATAAGGGAGACAGCAAGAAATACTGTGTTCCCGGCCTTAACTGCTATTCATGCCCCGGTGCCGCAGGCGCTTGTCCCATAGGCTCTCTGCAAGGTGCCTTTAAGGGCGGAAAAAGCACGATATTCTACGTTTTCGGCATCCTCGCTCTTTACGGCGTTCTTTTCGGAAGAATGATCTGCGGCTGGGTCTGCCCCTTCGGATTTCTTCAGGATCTCACCTACAAGCTTAAGACACCGAAGGTGAAAAAAAGCCCCGTAACACGTATCCTTTCAGGGCTGAAATACGTTATCCTCATCTTCTTCGTTTTCATAGTTCCCATTGCCTACGCATTCCGAACAACACCCCTGCCCACCTTCTGCAAATATATCTGCCCTGCCGGAACCCTTGAGGGCGGTATAGGACTGCTCTCAAACAAGGTCAACAGCAGCTTCTTTGAAATGCTCGGCCCCCTGTTTACATGGAAATTCGTCCTCATGGTGAGCATCATCCTTTCCTCGATCTTCATTTATCGCGTTTTCTGCCGTTTTCTCTGCCCCCTGGGCGCTCTTTACAGCATTTTCAACCGTTTCTCCCTTTTCGGCGTGAAGGTTGACGAGAGCAAATGCATAAACTGCTCCCTTTGCACAAACCACTGTAAGATGGACGTTCGTAAGGTGGGAGACCGTGAATGTATAAGCTGCGGAGACTGCAAAAGCGTATGCCCTGTTGACGCTATTCAGTGGAAGGGCACAAAGCTTTTCGACCGCTTCAAAAAGGACGAAAAGTATAAAACAGTCCGTAATGTAACAAGGGGCATCTCCCTTGCAGTGCTTCTTCTCTTCCTCTTCGGAGCGATCGTCTTCTTCTGGAAGGAGAACGATAAGCCTCACATTCCAAACCCCGATACCCCCGGCGTAAGCATCACCGTTCCCGAGGGCAACACCCAAGGGACTCTCTGCTACGGCAGCGATCTTTCCATAGTCACAAAGGACGGCGAGAGCACGGAAAGCGTTGATCCTCAGAAAACAGGAAAGATCACCGTTATCAATTTCTGGGGCACCTGGTGCACTCCCTGCGTGGGCGAGCTTCCCTATTTTGACCGCATCGCCGCGGAATATAAGGACAGCGTAAGCGTTATCGCCGTTCACTCCTATATGCTTTGGGAAAGCGAGGCTGAATACATTAAAGAAAATTATCCCGATTCCAACATCATCTTTGCCCGTGATTTTGCCCCCGATAATGAAAACAGCTATTATTCCATCCTCGGCGGCACAGGCACATATCCCTATACCCTCATCCTCGACAGCGACGGCATCATCAGAAAGGTCATCTATTCAAGCGTCACCTATGAGGATCTCAAGGATGAGGTCGAAAAGTTAATCGGCTGATATCATCTCAAAAGTCCTGAAGGTTTCAATCCTTCAGGGCTTTTTAATTTGCTTTTCGCTATTTCAATGTCAATGTGCAAGGCAAAGACAGAGCGGACACGCAATTTATAAGTTCAGCATTTATTCACGGTCGAGATGATGTGTGAATGTAGGATTTCTCGTTCTTTCCTTGAAAGGAAAGAACCAAAGGAACTTTAAGAAGACAACGATTGCAAAAAGGCTGTGCCTGCTTATTGCCGGTGAAACAGTCAATAGTTAGTAGACACAAAAAAGAACAAATTTAAGCTGCCAGTTCGAGCCTGTATCGGACTGGCGG
>SVQJ01000132.1:1111-5140 GCA_015065395.1 Oscillospiraceae bacterium | reverse complement strand
GCGGAGCTTTGGCGAAGTCCTGCGCCGCTTGCTTTACGGTCTTCTGCCATTCCTCCGTAGCGATCCATTTTGCAAAAGATATTGACATTATATCTTTTATTCCGCTACACTTTGCCCTCATGATAGAACGCCGTGTAGGCGCACATTTGCAATCATAAGCCGTCCTGTACGAAAGTCCGTTTTTCTTTACGATCTTGTAAAACTCGCCACGGTTCATACACTCAGCGCAGTCATAGCCGTCTCTTTCGTTGAGATGTCCCGGCGTTTTGTTCAACTGGTCTACTTGCCACTGCTCATATTCATCCTGAGACATTTGCTCAAAGGTCAATTCCTTTCGAGAGGTCCCATCCATCGCCATTGATTCTGTTATTGCTTCCACTCTTGGTATCACCCCTTCCGTTGTCAAATTGATTGCTCTCCCAGGTTCTGACAGCGGCCTTCCAGTCCTTCATTTTGGACTTACCGACCATCCATCCGTTAGCGGTGTAGTAATCGACAAAGCGCACAGGATCGACGCTGTTGCCTCGTTCCTTGCAATATTCCCTAACTTCATCCACAGACGGAGGAAAAAAGCGGTTGTGCGGCGGCTTAGCCGCCTTATTACCCTCTCCTTTTGTTTCTGCATCTGCATCTGCTTCTGCTTCTGTAGACACCCCTATAGGGTGGCATAGGGGGGCTATAGGGGTGGTATGAGAATCATTATCAAACTCATAATCATTTTCTGAATCATAATCAGAATCTAAATCAAAATCATAATCCTGCTTGTTTTTAGGTTGTGTCTTTTGGTTGTTTTTAGGTTGTTTTCGAGCATTCTGATTTCCAACGGGTGCGCCACCTTTCTTGCCGTTCGAAATGCTAGCGCGATATCGTTTGTTCGATGAATCAATATTTGGGCGCATCAAAATAAACAGACTATTCGCAACCGGCGATAAATTTTCCGGCTCCTTATCCTTCAAGCTATATTCACAAATGGAATCATATAGGGCGAGCCGTTCAGCATCGGGTAAGATTTTCATAGATTCGTAGAATGATTCTTGAATAAGCGCAGCCTTGCTCAACAGTCAGTCTCCATCCTGTACCGCATTGGATGCCATCTGTTCTTCCATTGCAAGATATTCTTCTGCGACAAGCTCGTTATATGCCTGGTTCAGATCAATGGTGATGATCGTCTTATGTACCTCACCGATCTGCAGCACACGGAAGCCCTGACGGTTATACAGACGGTAGATAATATCTTCATCGCCCAAGCCGACCATTGCGCCGGCCTGCAGCTTTGCCTTTTCCATGATGATAGTATCATCCATCTTTTCGCCCGTGCGCTCGTCACGGATTTTCACGGAATATGCACGGACAGGGATTTTAATTTCAGACTTCATAGTTATACCAACCTTTCTCTGCTTGTTCTTCTACCCAAATGGGCAACTTCTTTGCGGATACCAGCACACGCTTACCGACACGGATAGCCGGAAAGCCTTTGATCCTTGCGAGCTGATACATTTTTGACGTGCTAACTCCGACAAGCTCAGCCGCTTCGGCGATGGTCAGAGTCAGCTTTTCACGCTTGATTACAGTTTCCATTGATTACTCCTCCTTCATGATTTCGGCAACCGACACGCCTAAACCTTCGGCGATGCGTGCAGCTGTTTCAGGGCGGCAAGTGCCACGGGTTAATACGGTGCTAAGATTGTTAGCCTGCATTCCCATCTTCTCAGCAAGGGCTTTCGTAGTCAAGCCGTTTAGCGCCATGCAAACCTTGATTTTGCGTTTATCAAATTCCATTCGTTTGTACACCTCCTTAATTTTTTTCACATTCGTTTGAATGTGTTTTTATAATAGCATACTCATTTGAATATGTCAATAGGGAAAATATATATTTTTGATTGCTTTTTTGAATTTTTCTGCTATAATAGACATTGGGTGATTAACAATGACTATAGGTGAACGAATAAAGGAAGCTCGAAAATACCGCAATATGACACAAAAGCAGCTTGCTGATGCTGCTGAAGTAGCAACCGGGACTATTCAACAATATGAGTTAGGCAAACGAGAGCCACGCTATGAAATCTTAGTAAGATTAGCAAGTGCCTTAAATTTTTCCGTTTCAGCTTTATGCAATAGTGAGCCTTATTCAATAAGAGATTTAGCTCCCGAAGTCATTAGTGATGAAATTAACAAATCTCGCTATTTTGATATGTACCTCAGCTCCCTAGGTTTTCAGGTTTTTGAAGATTCTGGCCTTGGATCTCTTGGCTATGATTTTCTTGAAGAGTATTCGTATGATGGCCAGAATGATCACACTTTAATTGTAGATCACAATCGAGGCAAGTTATATCTTCTCGACAGTGCCCAATATGAATATGCAATTCAGCATAGCGTTGAAACATATACAAAGTTTTTTATTGACGATCTAATTGCTAAAGGTATCGAGGTATATGACGACGGCACTGGAGGATGGTTGAAAGCCGATCCCCGTAAAGGGCAACAAGAAGAATTTAGAAATTCAATCGGTAAGCCCAAAGCAACAGAAAAGCCGCCCCAGGACTAACCCGAAGCGGCGTAAACGCATAAAAAGACCGTGCAGGAGCGGCAACTCCGACACGGTCGATGCAACACAAATACCCAGACGATCAAATCATAAGCACCAGTGCGCCCTTGTATTATAATTCCTTTCGGGCGCATTGTCAAGAAAGGAGTTTATTTTTTTATGGCAAGAAGAGCAGCGGCCGGAACCGGCACGATCCGCAAAAAGACCGTCACACGTAACGGCAAGGAGTATGTTTACTGGGAAGCTCGCTACACAACCGGCTATGATCCCGGTACCGGAAAGCAGATCCAGCGCAGCATCAGCGGCAAAACGCAGAAAGAGGTAGCACAGAAGCTGAAGGCGGCAACCGCTGCCATAGATGCAGGAACCTATACGGCCCCGAGCAAAATGACCGTAGGGCAATGGCTCGACATATGGACAGCGGAATACCTCGGAGGCGTAAAGCCTCGGACGGTCGAATCATATCAGATCATTGTGAAGAACCACCTCAAACCCGGCTTAGGTGCGATTCGCCTGGATATGCTGAATGCGCACACCGTCCAGAGCTTTTATAATGGCCTTGGTGAAGCGAAAAGAGGCACAGCGGCATTATCCCCCAAGACGATCAAAAACGTTCACGGCATCCTCCATAAAGCCTTACAACAGGCGGTAGCAAATGGCTACATTCGTTTCAATCCTACAGATGCTTGCATTCTTCCTCGTGTAATCCGTAAAGAGCTTACGCCACTTGACGAAGGGCAGATAAGCGCATTCTTAAAGGCTATCCAAGGGCACAAATACGAAGAGCTGTTCACAGTTGCCCTGTTTACTGGAATGCGTGAGGGTGAGGTTTTAGGGCTGCTGTGGGAGTGTGTAGATCTTAACAAAGGCTCGATCACCATCAACAAACAGCTTCAGAAGGTAGTCGGAAAGAAAGATACATACCAGCTCACATCACCAAAAAATAGTAAGGGAAGAACTATCACAGCAGCCCCCTTTGTAGTTACTGTCCTGCACCACGCAAAGCGAAAGCAATTAGAGAACCGCTTGCGCTACGGCGAATGCTGGGCAGATACGGGCTTTGTTTTTACCGATGAATTAGGACAGCATCTAAAACCCAAAACCATCTACAGCGCATTTAAGAAGGTCGTAGAAGCCATAGGAAGCCCTGCAACACGCTTTCACGATCTGCGCCATTCTTATGCCGTAGCCTCGATCCGCTCCGGTGACGATATAAAAACGGTGCAAGAGAACTTAGGCCACGCAACCGCCGCTTTTACATTAGACGTGTACGGCCATGTGACGGAGCAAATGAAAAGAGAAAGTGCCACCAGGATGGAGCAGTTTATAAGGGCAGTAAATAAATAAAAAGCGGCCTTCTTTTCCCTTGTTTTTTCCCTTTTTCGCTTCCGGATTCTTAATTCATCCATGCAAGCAATATCAAAATTTGTGTCCATGCGTGCAAAAAACAGCGTAAATCTAAACCGATACAGAAAATAACTGTA
>SVQJ01000132.1:0-1101 GCA_015065395.1 Oscillospiraceae bacterium | reverse complement strand
AATTCAAATCCCGACACTCCGACCATGTAAAAAAGCACGCTTCGGCGTGCTTTTTTGCATATCCATGTCTCATAGAAATAAATATCGATTATAAACGGAAGAACAGCAATGAATAACATAGAAGTATTTAACGAAACAATAACCGTAATTAAAACGGACGAGTTTTTATCCACGGCTACCCTGACAGCAATTCAAAACACATCAGTTTATGCGAATCACAAAAACAGCCCAAGCTTTCTTCAAAAGTACATTTCGAAGAAAGCCTAACATTGATCGAAGCTGAAAAAACCGTATCATGCGAAAGGAAAACAGCTGTATTAAACTTCGCCAACCCTATTGAACCTGGTGGCGGGGTTTTGCGTGGCGCAAAAGCGCAAGAGGAATACTTGTGCAGAGCATCCTTGTCTAATTTCAGCGCAAGCACAGCCTTTCTATAAATATCATAAATAGCAGATAAGCAAGTCGCTATAGATGGCGGATGTTTGAAAGACATTCTTAAAAAGCGGATAAAAAATTTATTTGAAGTTTGTATTGAAAATGACATTCAGGCACTTATTTTAGGCGCTTTCGGGTGCGGCGCATTTCGTAATCCCCCTGACATAGTTGCCTCTGCTTTTTCGGAAGAATTGCTCGAAAGACGTTACAGCCACGCCTTCGAGGATGTCATATTCGCTGTCAAACGAACCGGCTCTTTCTGTGCAAATATAGCAGCATTTGAAATTACCTTTTCTATATTTCCTCCTGCCTGCAAATATGTCTTTCGTCCCGAAAGTAACAAGCGACTTTTTTGAATAAGCTCTTTTCGTACAAATCGTCACTATTCATTTTTCACATTTCAGCATAATTGCGTCGCAGACATAGCAGTAATGCTGTAAAAATACGCAAAAATTGCAAAACAACTTCCCGCACCCTCTCGCTGTCACACAGCTTTGTAATATCTAAAAAAATGTAATATATTTTCGAAAATAACACTTGCATTTTTGAAATACTTCTGCTATAATATCATCGTTCCGCAAAGCTACATATATTCGGGGGTATAGCTCAGCTGGGAGAGCGCTTGAATGGCATTCAAGAGGTCAGCGGTTCGATCCCGCTTATCTC
>SVQJ01000131.1 GCA_015065395.1 Oscillospiraceae bacterium | reverse complement strand
CTCACTCTCAACACATGGCACGAGTACGCATTCATGTTTGATAACGAGGCAGAAACTGCAATGCTCTTCTGGGATGACCAGCTCGTTGCAGCAGCAAGCGACTATCACTTCGACACTCCCGGACGCAGCACCTTACAGCCCATCTTCCGTTCTATGAACATCGCTTACTACATGAAGGACATCCACTACGGATCCACTTCTTACGCGGCTGAGTATGTTAAGCCTGCTGAAAGCGCAATTCTCACTCTCAACGGTGAGGCTGTTGAGTACAACGTAGGCGAAGAGATCACCCTCAACGCTGAGTTCTATGTTCAGGGCGGCGTAGCTTACAGATTCAACAAGTGGATCGGCGATGTTGAGACTGCCGGTATCGACGCTGCAGTTGCAAATCAGACCTTTGCAATGCCCGGCGAGAGCATTTCTCTCGAAGCTGAGTATATTGCTGTCGGCGACCTCAACAATGACGGAATGGTTACAGCTAAGGACCTTAACGTTCTTAAGAGAATGGTAGTAGTCGGTGCAGACTATGATTCCATTGCTGATATCAACAACGACGGTTTGGTATCTGCAGGTGACGTTAACCTTATCATCAGATATTCTCTCGGAACCTGGACCCCCAACAAGTAATTCAAAAAACGAGCATTCGCTCAATTACAGTGAATTACTGTGCTGAACTGAGAATCAAAATGATTCACTAAACTAACGGCATAAAAATCCACCCGAAAAAGGAGATCCTTTTTCGGGTGGTATTTTTTTGCAATTAAAAGCTCTGCTTATTCACATATAAAGCTTAAGTGTGTCCTCTATCCAATACGCGTATTCAACTCCCTCTTTCTCCAACGCCTTCAGCCTCTTATACGCTACAACTCCGTCTGAAGGGTCATGCCATATATCTGCAAAAACAAAATCGTGGGAGTAATCCCTTGCAGCATATTCAAAGGCATCCGCGCAAATGATTCTTATCTTTTCCTTAAACGGAAACTGCCAAAGCAGGTGCTTTTCAAAAAGACGGATGATGCTTTCATCCTTTTCTATCACCGTAACACTTTCCACACTCTCCTTAGCAGATACCATAAAGGGAAAATAGCCCAGCCCCAAACCGTATGTGACCACATCCCCGAATGCCTTGGCAATAGGTCTTTTCATAGTCTCTATCTCATTGGGAGTTATCAGCATCCACTCTCTTCCTCCCTGCTTCACGCAGGGAAAGCTGTACTCTCTTTGAAAATATCCAACCATAGGGATAAGCTTCCCATCAAACTCACGTACCGGATCATTAAAGACAAATAGCTCGTACGGCTTGTAGCTTTCATTTGTAAGCTCCCATCGGCCACTGCTTATATGGGAAAGACTGACTGTCTGCAAATAGGGGTCCTGCTCATAATTCTCAGCTAAAAGGAGGCGAAACATCTTTCTTATCCATCCGTTCATAAGCACCTTATCGGAGTAAACATCTAAAATCCCCGAAATGAGGATCCTGAAGGCCTCCTCTCGGCTGACGTGACAGTACTCCGCCGTATCCTCGACCATTTCACGACAGATAGCATCCGGAGTGAAGTTTATATAATCGCTGAGCAGAGAAAAAATTTTTTTGTTTTTTTCAATGATATTTTCACTCATTTTACCGTCCTCGCTCTTCTCATGCTTTCAATTATTATAAACCCGAAGCAATTTCCTGTCAATAAACCACAGCTTATTATATGGTAATATTATACAAAAATCATCTTTGTTTGTTAATATTGCATACATGCCCTTTACCTTTTGACATGAATGTGATATAATCTTTGTATATTAGTAATGAAGAATATCTAATAAGGAACGGTTTTAATCATGAAACGAATATTATCTTTGGTTGTGATCTTATCGCTGGTCCTATCCTGCGCTGTACTTGCAACCTCCTGTAAGGAAAAGGACAAGAAGGCTATAGCTACAGCCTATGTTCTCGCAGAAAAAGGAAATACATATTCCATCGGACTTGCAAACAGCTTCAAGATCGCCTTTGAAGACAAGGGCGGTAAGGTAGTTATGGAAACATATCCTACAGGCACCACCGGCTTTTCAGACTATCTGAAAAAGGCAAAGGAAGTTGGTGCCGACGTTATTTTCACTCCTAACTCTGCCATTATGGCTGACGATTTTTTGAAAAACGCTGTTGATCTTGAGATCAATGTGCCGATCCTCGCCGGCGATACTTGGGAATCCCCCAATGTTCTCGAAGCCGTCAAGGACACACAGCTCAATGTTTACTGCTCAACCTTTTTCAACGAGACGGAAAGCTCCGATATTGCAAAGCAGTTTACAGAAGGCTTCAAGCAGTTTGTGAATTACAACAGCGAGTATTATGAAATGAATGGCCAAAGCGATATCGTCACCGCCGTCGCGGCACTGGGCTACGATGCATATAATATCGCTCTGAGTGCCATTCGCAGCGCCGCTGAAGAAAAGGGTGCAAAACTGACATCCATAGATATTGCTAACGCGCTCTGGAAAACTGAGCACAACGGAGTTACAGGTAAGATATCCTTTGATGAAAACGGAGATGCCATCAAAAACAGCGCATACATAATCAAGGCCCTGAATGACGGCAGTGCTTTCGATTTCGTGAAGGTTCAGTCAGTTTCCCAAAAGAGCAAAATGGGAACGGCACCCGAATATGAGGGAGAAGGAATCACCATTGATACCGAAAACAAAAAAATCATTATCGGTGTTTTTGAGCCCATAACCGGCGATTTTTCCATCGGAGGAAAGCAGGAGATCGTGGGAATCAGATATGCAAACTCCCTTGATAATACCGTTATCATCGACGGTGAAGAGTATTCCGTGGAGCTGTACGTTATGGATAACGGCTCGCTTCCCGAAAACGCAGTTGCCATCGCAACAAAGATCATTGAGGGCGGTGCCGTTATAACACTGGGAACATACGGAAGCGATATAGCAATAGCGGCGGCTCCCGTTTTCGATGAAGCATTGATGCCCGTTATCGGCCCCTCATGTACAAACCCTGCCGTTACCGAGGATAACGACTTCTATTTCCGCACATGCTTCCTTGACCCTTTCCAGGGCGAGGTTATGGCAGATTTTGCCCTCTCTCTCGTAACCGATTCCGAGAACTCCGAGGATTGAATGTAAAACGAGGAGAAACGGTCGCTTTTTTGAAAAAGCAGTACCAAAAGCTTTAATAATAATTTCGGCTGAATCTACAAGGCAAAAGGCGCACAAAAATGATTTCGTTCATTTTTGTGCGCCTTCTTCTTTTTATTTTTTGAAGTACCTTTGGTTATTTGCTTTCAAGGAGATAACCGAAAAAACAAAATTCGTTTTATCCTTCCGTTTTATCGTCCGTAAGATCAATAATGGGGCTTGATTCACCCATGACCTGAGGAAGAGCTCCGTCCCACTTTTCGATCTCGTTATACTCAATAAGCTCTTTGGTGATAGACGCAGAAAGGGTTGCATTTGCTGCAGCCTCCGCCTCTGCCTTTATCTTGATCGCCTCTGCCTCTGCCTGAGCATTTGTGATAATGGTCTGCTTTTCGGTCTCCGCCTTAAGGAGCTTCTGCTGAGCGACCTGCTTTTCCTCAATAGCGTTTATGTATGCCTCGGAGAAATCGTAATTTACGATATTCACATCGGTAACGTATAGGCCTATATCGTTCAGCTTTTCGTTAAGGCCGTTAACAAGACCGTCAGAAATAAGGGTTCGGTTTGTTACGCTCTCCTCCGCAGTATAAAGCGCTGTGGTGGCCTTTAAGACCTCGTTAACTGCGGGCACCACAAGAACAGTCTCGTATCCCTCACCGATATTTTTATAAATGCTCTGGGACTTCTTTGCATCAACACGATAGTTAATGGCAAGAGTTGTGGTAACGGTCTGAAGGTCCTTGGAAAAGGCCTCTGTGTTCACCTCAAGCTTTGCGATACGGTTATCTATCTGGACGACCTGCTGAACAAAGGGCAACTTGAAATGGATGCCCTCCTGGAGCACCGTTTTTTCCACCTTACCCAAAGTAAGAACAACGCCGGTGTGACCGGCCTGGACTATACTGAAGCAGTTTGCGATAACAATTATCGCAAATAATGCAACGATACCAATAATTATAAATTTGGGACTAATCTTAAAATCATTTGCGCTTTTAGCTACTTTAACTCTCATTTTATTAACCTGCTTTCTTAGAAGTTACGCTGATTATATCACACTTTTATGAAAAAATCCACGCTCCGCAGATATATATAAAGAAAATTCACATTTTGTTCCCAATCAAGTATTAAATTACCGCGACTGTTAAAAAATATTGATTAAAGGGTGAAAAAATCATTTTACTCATTGACACATTTTTTCAGAAATGATATACTTAATTGTTAAAATAGGTCTCCAACAAAGGAAAGGACAGCAAAATGCAGGTTTACGCAGATAATGCCGCTACAACACAGATATCTGACCGTGCTTTAGCGGAAATGATAAAATATTACAGCCCTGACTTTCAGAACCCCTCCAGCCTCCATACCTACGGTCAGGCTGCAGCAGATGCCCTTGCTGATGCAAGAGAGCGCATAGCAAAATGTCTTAATTGCGATCCCAGAGGCATCGTTTTCACCTCCGGCGGAAGCGAGGCGGATAATCAGGCGATTCTTTCAGCCGTAGCGATCGGAGCAAGGAAGGGAAAAAAGCACATCATCTCCTCAGCTATCGAGCACCACGCAGTGCTTCATACCCTTGAAGCACTGAAAAAGTATGGCTATGAAATCACCCTTCTCCCCGTTGATGAAAAGGGTCTTGTCAGCGTTGAGAGCGTGAGAAACGCCCTCCGCGAGGATACCGCCCTTGTTACCATCATGTTTGCAAATAATGAGATCGGTACCATCCAGCCCATAGCAGAAATCGGCCGGATCTGCCGTGAGAAAAAGGTAATTTTCCATACGGACGCTGTGCAGGCTGTAGGACATATACCCGTGGACGTTGAAAGCATGAATATCGATATGATGAGCGTTGCCGCTCATAAATTCCACGGTCCCAAGGGCGTCGGTCTGCTTTACTGCCGCCGCGGCCTCACGCTTAAGCCGCTTATAAACGGCGGAGCACAGGAAAAGGGAAAAAGAGCCGGTACGGAAAACCTCCCCGCTATCATGGGTATGGCGGCCGCTCTTGAG
>SVQJ01000130.1 GCA_015065395.1 Oscillospiraceae bacterium | reverse complement strand
TTTCAAAGAGCCTGCAGGTTCTCCCCGAGAAGTTCCACGGTCTTACCAATACCGACCTTCGCTACCGCCAGAGATATGTGGATCTTATCATGAACGCAGAGGTGAAGGACACCTTTGTAAAGCGTTCAAAGATCATCACAGCTATCCGCCGCTACCTTGACGGAGAGGGTTTTATGGAGGTTGAAACACCCATGCTCGTCTCCAATGCGGGCGGCGCGGCAGCAAGACCCTTTGAAACTCATTTCAATGCCCTTGATGAGGATGTAAAGCTCCGTATTTCTCTTGAGCTTTATCTTAAGAGACTTATCGTCGGCGGCCTTGAAAAGGTTTATGAGATCGGCCGCGTTTTCAGAAATGAGGGCGTGGATACAAGACATAATCCTGAGTTTACTCTCATGGAGCTCTATCAGGCGTATACCGATTATCACGGCATGATGGATCTGACCGAAAATCTCTACCGCCATATCGCAAAAGAGGTTCTGGGCACCACGACTATAACATATAACGGCATTGAAATGGATCTGGGAAAGCCCTTTGAGCGTATCACAATGCTTGATGCCGTAAAGAAGTATTCCGGAGTTGATTTCAATACGATCAATACTCTTGAAGAGGCGAGAGCGATCGCCAAGGAAAAGGGCATTGAGTATGAGGAGCGCCATAAGAAGGGCGATATCCTTAATCTTTTCTTTGAGGAATACGTTGAGCATAATCTCATCCAGCCCACATTCGTAATGGATCACCCCGTCGAGATCTCTCCCCTCACAAAGAAGAAGCCGGAGAATCCCGATTACGTTGAAAGATTCGAGTTCTTTATGAACGGATGGGAAATGGCAAATGCATATTCCGAGCTTAACGATCCCATTGACCAGAGAGAAAGATTCAAGGCTCAGGAGGAGCTTCTCCGCCAGGGAGACGACGAGGCAAATACCACCGATGAGGATTTCCTCTATGCGCTGGAGCTCGGTATGCCCCCCACAGGAGGCATCGGCTTCGGTATAGACAGAATGACAATGCTCCTCACCGATAGCCAGTCTATCCGCGATGTCCTCCTTTTCCCCACCCTTAAATCTATTGAATAATTGACACAAGAAAAGCCTTGTAAAAGCTGAATTGAATGCGTTTACAAGGCTTTCTCTTTTTAGCAGTAAATTCCCGGTTATAGCGGAAAAACGGTCGCTTTTTTGAAAAAAAGCTCTGCAAAAAACTTTTAGAATGGGTTTTGCTAAAGTCTGCAAGGCAAAAGGCGTCGCCAAAGCAGAAATCTGCTTTGGCTTGGGCACCCAAGGTGCCCAAGCCTCAAAAGAAGAGTTAACCCCAAAATGAGCTTGCTCATTTTGGGGTTAACTCTTCTTTTGAGGGCCTTTTTGCCTTTTAGCTATCGTTGCCTTCTTAAAGTTCCTTTGGTTCTTTCCTTTCAAGGAAAGAACGTAAAAACCTATTTCCACACGTTAGCTTTTGTTGAAGGAAGGCTTGACGGTCTCTTCCGTCGCAAAGGCATTGGGACCGGGATCGGAGAGAGAGAAGTACATTTTTGCCGCCTTTGTGGTGCCGAAATCACGATTTGAGCCTGAGTTCTGCACCTTGTTGAATGCGTCGCGGAACATCTGATTGTGTGCTTCCTCGCGATTCAGGAGGAAGTCGATTGTCTCTCTAACCTTTTTGTCCTCGATCTGTCTGTAAAGATATTCATAAACCACCTTCGCTCTCTGTTCCGAAGCGATGTTTGAAAGAAGGTCGGCACAAAGATCTCCCGTCACAGTCACGTAATCTCCGGTCCATGAATATCCGGATGCGTTGATAAGTCCGGGATTCAGGCCAAGGAGAACATGGGTCTGTATCTCCCCTGCCTTCACCTTATCGGCATCCACGTCGTGACCGTTGAGCATATTGATGGTCTGCGCCACCATCTCCATGTGGGAAAGCTCCTCTGCCGCGATATCGAGAAACAGGTCCTTGATCTCGGGATCCTTCACTCGAAAGCTTTGGGACATATACTGCATCGCCGCCTTCAGTTCTCCGTTGCCTCCGCCGAGCTGCTCCTGCAGAAGCGCCGCGTATTGGGGATTAGGCTTCTCGATCTCAACGGGATGAAAAAGCATTTTTTCATGTTTGAACATATAGTAACCTCCAAAACAGTAATTTCAATGCATATTTTTCTCAATTTTTGTGCGTTTATACAGATCGTGAACTTATCTTTTTTAGGCTTTATGATTGTATAGGAGGGGTGAACATGGTATAATGGTATCGTAGAGACCGAAGCTTTGTGTATTTATTTATGAAATGGCAAAGAAAGGATGGAAAAATGAGATTCAGTAAGATTTTAGCGTTGCTTCTGTGCATTTCCATGGCGATAGGATTCATTTCCTGCACCTCTGACGGGGGAAAAGAAAATGAAAAGGGTGAGGGCGAGAAGCTTGAGACGAGCGGCTTTTCAGAGAACACAGGCGAGGAAAATGATGATGACGGTGACGTTGGGCACGAGCCTTTTGAGGAAGATAAGGATGAGAGTAAGGATGAAGTAAAGGGGGCGTCAACGCCTCTCCTTTATAAGGTCAGCGACAGCAACGGCAGCTATGTGTGGCTGTTTGGCTCTATCCACGTGGGAAGAGAGGATTATTACCCCCTGCCCGATTATGTAATGGATGCTTATAACGATTCAAAAAGCCTTGCTGTGGAGTTTGACGCTATGGCATTTGCAGAGGATACCATGGCAGCGTACAGGGCTCTCTATAAATTGGCTTATTTGGACGGAACGACCATTTCCGATCACGTATCTCAGGACATATATGATGATGCGGTGGAGATCTTGAAGGAAAACGGTGCATATAATAAAGCTCTTGACGTGTACTGCGCTTCATTTTGGTATAATATGATATCCGGCATAACGTATGAAAAAATGGGTGTTGATACTGAAAACGGTATCGATATGTATTTTTTGAATCTTGCCAAGAAGGAGGATAAGGAGATAATCGATGTGGAATCCGCGGAGATACAGTACGGCATGATCGCAGACTTTTCCGAGGATCTCCAGGAGATCCTCCTTGAATCCACTATTCAGGCATATTATATCGATACGGAGGAAATGCAAAAAGAGCTTGATAAGCTTATGGATGCATGGGTCAAGGGAGACAGCAGGGAGCTTACAAAGCTTTTGAATTCCGAAAGCGATTCTTTTGAGAGCGATTATGAAAGGGAGCTTTACGAGGAATATAATACCGCGATGATAGTGGATAGAAATATATATATGGCTGACTTTGCCGAGGATGCTCTTGAAGACGGAGAAACAATTTTTATCTGCGTGGGAGCCGCTCATGTGGTTGGAGAAGGTGCGATGGCAGATCTCCTGGAGGAGAGAGGCTACACCGTGGAAGAATTCAGCGGAAAATAATAACGTTGAAAACCATGTCCGGTCTTGGCTTGACAGAGAGAAACGGTCGCTTTTTTGAAAAAAAGCTCTGCAAAAAACTTTAAGTATGGGTTTTGCTAAATTCTGCAAGGCCAAAGGCGTCGCCAAAGCAGAAATCTGCTTTGGCTTAGGCACCCAAGGTGCCGTAACCTGAAAAGAGTAAAGAGCGGAAAAATGAACGAGCTCATTTTTCCGCTCTTTACTCTTTTCAGGGCCTTTTGCCTTTTCGCTATCGTTGTCTTCTTAAAGTTCCTTTGGTACTTTCCTTTCAAGGAAAGAACGATATATACAAATAAGAAAAGCCTTGCAAAAGAAAAGCTTTTACAAGGCTTTTTGAGGTATATTTAACAAACGGATAAAAGATCAGCCGCTGATCTCCTCGATGAGTGCAAGCATATCCTTGAAGTACTGCTGCTTTTTCGCAACGGTGGCGTTGATAACAGCCTGCTCATCGGCGCTGTATTTTTCGATCTCCTCAGGCTTTGCCTTGCCCTTGTAGATACGGTCTGCAGTCTGGGCAAAGTTGATATCGAGAGAAACGATCTCGTTGTTCTGCTCACAGATAACGAGATTTGACTTGCCTGCGAGAAGCTCACTTACAGCACGGGAGCCCATCTTTGCAGCAGTGACTCTGTCGCGAAGGGTGGGGTTGCCGCCGCGAACAACGTGAGCAAGGCGGGCAAACTTTGTTTCGATACCGGTCTTTTCCTGGATCCTCTTTGCAAATGCAGGATCAGCGTAATCGGGAATAAGCTCTGAAACAACAACGATGAAGCCACGCTTTCCGTCGTTCTTCATACGGATCATCTTAGCGATAAGAGCATCCTCGTCAAAGGGCTCTTCGGCGATAACACAGCCAACAGCGCCGCAGGCGATAGCGGTCTGAACGGCGATGCCGCCTGCGTGGTTACCCATGACCTCAACAACGTTGCAGCGGGCGTGGGATTCGCAGGTATCGCGAAGTCTGTCGATCATTTCCACAACGGTGTTCATAGCAGTATCATAACCGATAGCGTAATCGGTGGAGGTGATATCGTTATCGATGGTGCAGGGGATTCCGATAGTGGGAATACCGCGGTTGGAGAGGTCGGTAGCGCCGCGGAAGGTGCCGTCGCCGCCGCAAGCGATAATACCGTCGATCTCGTATTTTTTGCAGGTCTCAACAGCGCGCGCCATTCCTTCTTCGGTCTTGAACTCAACGCATCTGTCGGAGTAGAGCATGGTACCGCCGTGGGTCACCACATTGGAAACGTCTCTTGCGGTGAGAGTGCGAACATTATCGTTAACAAGTCCCGAGTAGCCGCCGTTGATGCCGATAACCTCAACACCGCCTGCAAGCGCTGCTCTGGTCACCGCGCGAACTGCGTTATTCATACCGGGAGCATCGCCGCCGCTGGTAAGAACGCCTATTCTTCTGAATTTTGCCATAGATTAAACCCAACCTTTCTTTATCCATTGCCCGAGAACCGGGCGAAAATCTTACTTCTATTATTCTACTCTTACGGTAATAAAAAATCAAGTATCTTTATGTTAATACGGACAGTATTTCAAAATTATCAGTATTCGCTGTATGTGGGGATACCGTTTTCCGTATAATCGTAGCGGTAAACGGGCTTTCCGTCCTCGTAATAGATGTCCCTATAGTTAAAGCCTTCATCGTCATAAAGGCATTCCGTGTATCCCAAAAGATTTCCGTTTGGATCCAGCTCCTTTATCTGAGAGATCCTTCCGTCAGCCGAATAAACGTATTCG
>SVQJ01000129.1 GCA_015065395.1 Oscillospiraceae bacterium | reverse complement strand
AACCAAAGGAACTTCAAAAAGACGAAGAAATCGAAAAGGCAAAAAGGCCCTAAAAAGGAGAAAGTCCACAGAAATGAACGAGCTCATTTCTGTGGACTTTCTCCTTTTTAGGTTACGGCACCTTCGGTGCCTCAGCCAAAGCAGAGATCTGCTTTGGCGATGCCTTTTACCTTGCAAACTTTAGCTAAACCCATACTTAAAGTTTTTGCAGAGCTTTTTTCAAAAAACGACCGTATCTCCCCTTAACCTTCACTCTGCCCCCTCTTGAAAACAGATCAGGTGTGTGGTATACTAATATCGGTAAAATTCAGCGAAAGGTGAAGGATCATTCCCATGAAAACAGCTGTAGAGGTTGATAAAAATCTACAAGTTCCCTTTGAAGTGGAAAAGGACGGAATTTTGTTCTATAACGTCACCAAAGAACCCTTCCGGCTCTTTGGTGTGATATATGAGAATGAAAAATTCCGAAGAATGCCTGAGCGCGCGGCAAAAAATATAAGCGATGGGGTCTTTTCCCTCCATACCAACACCTCGGGCGGCAGAGTGCGCTTTCGCACAAACAGCAAGAGGATCGTCCTTGACGCGAAAATGAGCGGGATCGGCAGAATGCCCCATTTTTCTCTGACCGGAACGGCAGGCTTTGATATGTATATCCGTAAGAGCTCAAGAGATATCTTCTCCGGCACCTTCGTTCCCCACCTTGATATAACCGACGGATATGAAAGCTCTCTTTATCTGGACGGAGAAATGCATGATATAACCATTAATTTCCCCCTTTACAGCGGTGTTGATGTGTTGCTCATCGGCATTGACAAGGATGCAGAGCTGCTCCCCTTCTCAGAGCCTTATATCGGGGAAGCTCCCATCGTCTATTACGGAAGCTCCATCACCCAGGGAGGGTGTGCATCAAAAGCCGGAAATTCCTATCCGGCAATCATATCCCGACAGCTTGATCGGGATTTCGTCAACCTGGGCTTTTCCGGCTGCGCCAAGGGAGAAAAAGCAATGGCAGAGTATATTGCCTCTCTTCCCATGTCTCTTTTCGTTATGGATTACGATTACAATGCACCAACAAAGACTCACCTGGAAGACACTCATAAGAGCTTTTATGAAATCGTGCGCGCTTCCCATCCCGAGACTCCTATCATCATGATAAGTGCCCCCACCGGACCGAATTTTCTCGATGATATGAAGGGGCGAAAGCGTATCATTTACGAAAACTATAAAGAAAGCGTGGCCGCAGGAGACCGGAATATCTATTTTATAGACGGTGAATCTATTTTTGCAAACCAAACAAATGACGGCACCGTGGAGGGCTGCCACCCGAACGATATCGGTTTTTCCTATATGGCACAGACTATCGGAGATAAGATCGCTAAGATCCTGCGATAACAGAATGCTACTTGACAAAACTCGGATAAAAGACTAAAATTAAAATAAATAATACAGAAAGGAATTCAAAAATGAAAAGAATTATTTGTCTCTCTCTTTGTCTCGCTATGTGCTTTATCCTTTGCGCCTGCGGCGGCTCAGGATCTGGTATCGTCGGCAAATGGGCAGATGTAAATGATGATGAAAACGTAATGGAATTCAAATCAAACGGCGATCTCATCATTTATGAAGACGGCGAAAAGGAAGATACAGGAAGCTACAAGATCGACGGCGATTCAATTACCTTGACCATCGACGGCGAGACCATTCCCTGTGATTTCGAGATCAAGGGCAATAAGCTCACCTTCTCAATGGAAGGTATGACATTCCTCACTCTCGAAAGAAAGTAATTGTCGCTTACAATAAAAAATCCTTGTAAATCCGGATCTATCCGGATTTACAAGGATTTTTTTATTTTTCATTCTGCACTGAACTTTTCCTCTTCCTCATAAAGCTCCATAAGACGTTCCTCCACCGTTTCACGTCGGCGATCCAGCTCCCCCGCTCTTACATAGTCCGTAGCAGCTTCACCGAAAAGCTCCTCGTTGATATCCGAAAGCTCCTTTTCCAGCTTTTCTATCTCTGCGAGGACCTTTTTACGAAAGGCAGCCTCCTTGCGGCTTTTCTGGGCATCAGCTTTTCGCTTCAGATATTCTTCTTTGCCGGAGGAAACGGTCTTTGTTTCGGCAAAATCAGCGATAGTAGCAGCTTCCTTTGCCTTTTTTTCCTCGTATTCGCTGTATCCGCCCCTGTGATCCTTGAGAACGCAGCCCATTTCAAGTATTCTTGTTGCAAGTCGTCGTGTAAAATATCTGTCATGGCTGACGGCTATCACTGTGCCGTCAAACTCGCTTATAGCGTTCTCCAGCACCTCTCTTGAAGGAATATCCAGATGGTTCGTCGGCTCATCAAGAATCAAAACATTGGTCTTGGAAAGGATCAGCTTCGCAAGAGTGAGTCTTGCACGTTCACCACCTGAAAGAACCTTCACCTTTTTTTCAATGTCCTCCCCTCGGAACATAAAGGAAGCAAGTATCACCCTAAGCTGTGTCTGATTAATGCCCGGGTATGCGTCCCAGAGCTCGTCCAGGACAGTTTTTTCATCATCAAGATTCTGATTCTCCTGATCATAGTAACCGATGTGAACATTATAGCCGAAATTAATTTTTCCCGAAAGCGGAGAAAGCTTGCCGAGAAGGAGCTTTAGAAGAGTGGATTTTCCGCATCCGTTTGCGCCTGCAATGAACACCCTCTCTTTTTTCTTTACCTCAAAGGAGAGATCCTCAAACAAGATCTTCGTTCCAAAGCCCATCTTAAGTCCCTTAACGGAGAGAACATCGTTACCGGATTCGCCGGATTCGCTGAATGCAAAGCTTATTGCCCTTGGGGCATCCTTTGGCTTTTCCAGCTTTTCCATTCGCGCTATTGCCTTCTCACGGCTTTCAGCGGCGATAATATTCCTCTCCCTGTTCCAACGCCTCTGTTGCTCAATATATGCTTCCAAACGGGCGATCTCCTTTTGCTGAAGCTCATAGTGCTTCGCCTCGGCCTCTCTCTTTTCCTTTTTCCGCTGAACATACTGAGAATAGGCACATTTATAGAGCTCGCCGCGGCAATTCTCAATATCCAAGGTCTTGTTTGTGACGCGGTCAAGAAAATATCTGTCGTGGCTGACAATAATAAGCGTTTTTTTATAAGCTGAAAGATGCTCCTCAAGCCAGACCATCGTATCCGTATCCAGATGGTTCGTCGGCTCATCAAGTATCAGTATATCCGGCTGAGCAAAAAGGAGACGGGCAAGCGCAAGTCTCGTTCTTTGTCCTCCCGAAAGACTCTTAATGCTTAAATCGTGCGTTTCCTCGGAAAAGCCGAGACGGGAAAGTATGCTTTTACAACGGGACTTATAATGAAGCCCGCCGCCCTCAATATATCTGGAATTTACCCTGTCAAGCTGAGCACTCAATCGTATTGCCGCTTCACCCGTCGAAGAAAGCAGCTCCCTTTCGATTTCGGCAATGCGCTCCTCATCTCTGCAAAGCTGGGGATAAGCACCGTACATACGGGAAATGACCGTATCATCCTCACTCCCGTCATCAAAAGCATCGTTTTGCTCCATCATACCCACTGTTTTATCCTTGGCAATATAGATCTCACCGCTGTCAGCAGTCAGCTTTCCGCTGATGAGACGTAAAAGCGTGGATTTTCCGCTTCCGTTTACTCCTACAACGCCCAGCCTGTCACCCTCCTCAACGGAAAAGGTTATATCGGACAGTATCTCTTTAAGTCCAATGGAATACGATAAATTGTTTGTTGATAATGAGATCATTCTACTAAATAAGGGCCTGCTGACAGGATGCGATCAGGAGTAAAGCCTCTCTTTGTCTTTATCGCATCTGTGCAACAGTCCCTTTCCTTTATTTTATTCTGTAATTTCTTCGTTTTCTGCTTTTTCCTGTTTTCTTTCTGCCGTCGCCTTAACTCTGACAAGAAGCATAAATCTAATGCTGAAATAAAGGAAGAAAGCTAATCTGAGAAAAGCATCCGTTCCTGTGAACAGAGTACACTCCGCACCGCTCGCGGTGAGAAGAGCAGCGGCCACGGAAAGAGGGCCGCCAATGCTCACTGCAAGGCTGAGAGTTGCGATATATCTTGCAAATACCTTGCTTCTGCCAAGGGTGACAGCAGTTTCCGCACAAAGAGCAAGCATATAGACCAAATAATTAAACTGACAGAAGTTCTTGATAGGACTGTTCACAGCAACTGACGTATCAAAATAAATACAAAGCACCTCCATTGCACAAAAAAGCACGGGAGCAAATGAAAGAAGGGACATATATGCAGGAACAACGCCATCATTTTTGGAAAGCGCAGTCATATAAAAGTAAACAACGCTGATAAAAGCAAATATCAGAGCGGCAATGCTCATGAAGGAAATATCCTTACCGTCGCCCGTAATAACATCCCTTACACGCATTACGGCAAAATACATCATAACGCTGGCAAGAATTGCGCTTGCTATGGAAAGGGCAATGCTTCCCGGAAGGGCGCGGTCAGGGGATGATAAATTTTTGAAAACAAAAAGTGAAGCAACGCCGATAATAACACCGCCGATAAGACAAAAATGCACGCAAGGAGCAAAGATAGAATCAATCGTAAAATGTCCTAACTTGTTTTCGTACTCGTCCGACACGGCAAAGAAAAGGCAAACAGCCGCTATAATGCACAGGAGCAAGGAAGCGGCCCCCACCGCTGATATTTGAAGCTTAGTATTTTTTCTCATAATAATATCCGTACCTTGTGATAGATACAACTATATTACCACATTTTTCATCGCTTATCAAGGAGTTAGCGAAATTTTAACATAATCCCATGATAAAAAGCAAAGGATGCTAAGTGCCTAAGCCCCGCACCGGAAAAATTGTCACCTATAATATCTGATGTTACAATGTATTTTTTCACTCTTCAATAAAAAGGAGCCGATTTCTCGGCTCCTTTCAGGCTGTCGAAAAAGGCGCAGACCGCCCTATAGGCAAGTTAAAGAGAGCAAGTAACATCTCTTACATCTGAAAAGGTGGTGTGTGCAGTTGTTTATGGTTTAACCGAGACCCCCCCGAAGAATCGGAGTTTTTTTGCTTTTCGTTTTTCGGGTCTCTGTCGTACCTTTGTACGCCGACGAGCCCCGAAAAACGAAATCTGCATCCTTCTCGGCAGTCCGAAGCAGCTTGTCGATA
>SVQJ01000128.1 GCA_015065395.1 Oscillospiraceae bacterium | reverse complement strand
ACGACGACGGCTCCATTTTCAGGGTCACCGGCTGTGCGGGCTTTGGCGCACACCATAATTCTTACCGTATTTGCGGCACAAACGGTCAGATCGAAAATCTGAGAGGCATGGGAGCAAAAATCATGCTGCGCTACAACAGCTGGTCCATACCTGAGGGAAGAGAAGAGATCAACTGCTACGATGCACAGTGGAATGATAAGGACGAGGAGCTGATAAAGTCGAGTGGCCACGGCGGTGCAGATTATATAACGGCGCGTATGTTTCTTGAATGCTTGGAAGAAAACCGTGAGCCCGAGCATCCGTTTAATATAAAAGCCGCCATTGCAATGTCCTCAACTGCTATTCTTGCTCACCGTTCGATGCTTCAGAACGGAGTGCCTTATGTGATACCTGATTTTGATGATCCCAAGGATTGCTTGCTTTATGAAAATGACCGTCTCTCTCCGTTTTACGGAATGGACGGAAGTGCACCGACTCTTCCGTGTTGCTCGCATAAGGATTTTCGGCCTACCGATAACCAAATCAAAAAATATTTGATGGCCTTAGGAATCGATAACGAATAAAAAGTAGGGCCTCCTGCATATAAGGCGGGAGACCCTGATTTTATTTATTCGGTGGTAAAACATAAGTGAAACGGTCGCTTTTTTGAAAAAAAGCTCTGCAAAAAACTTTATGAAATGGGTTTTTCCGAAGATTACAAGGCAAAAGGCATCGCCAAAGCAGATACTTGCTTTGGCTTGGGCACGCAGGTGCCGTAACCAAAAAAGGGAAGGAGCAAAAAATGAACGAGCTCATTTTTTTGAACCTTCCCCTTTTTGGGGCCTTTTCGCAATTTTCGTCTTCTTAAAGTTCCTTTGGTTCTTTCCTTTCAAGGAAAGAACATAAAACACTTCTTATCATTTCGTCAAACCGGAAATTGAACCCCATTGTACTCAACATGACAAGGTTCTTTTTTACCAAAAAACAAAACAGATCTAAATTTGATTATTCACTCAGGATTATTTAAGGGGTAGCGTTAAAAGCGTGCAAACCATCCGACCACCTTGCGTGCCGCTCGGTACACGGGTGTTTCCAGAACTTTTTTTGCATCTTTAAGATTTTTTCGTATATCAATGCTCTGGGGGCAATGCTTTTCACATTTTCCGCATCCGATACAGTTTGATGCTGCGGTGGAGTTTTTGCGCAGGGCTGTACATATTACATAATCAACCAATGACCAGAATCTGCCTTCCGCGTATCGGCGGTTATATGCGGCGAATGTACCGGGGATGTCCACTCCCTTGGGGCAGGGCATACAGTATCCGCAGCCAGTGCAGCCTACCTTCATGCCTGCGTTGATTGCTCCGACCACCCTCTTCAGCATAGCTTCTTCTTCAGGGCCGATCTCTCCTATTTCGACGGATGATGCGGTGGCAATATTCTCCTTGACCATCTCCTCGGAATTCATGCCTGAGAGCACCACCGTTATCTCAGGCTGGCTCCATAACCAGCGAAAGGCCCATCCTGCAGGTGTGTGTGATGTTTTGTATTCTGCAAAGATTTTTTTCGCATCCTCAGGCAGTCTGTTCACAAGCTTTCCTCCACGAAGAGGCTCCATAATCATCACGGACATTCCCTTTGCATGAGCATGGCAGAGCCCCCTGCGACCGGCCTGGGAATGCTCATCCATGTAATTGTACTGGATGAGGCACATATCCCAGTTGTAAGCATCTGCCAAAGTGCAGAACATATCGGAGTTTCCGTGATAGGAGAAACCGATTTGTCTTATAGCACCCTTTGCCTTTTTTTCTTCTAACCATTTTTCTATGCCGAGAGATTTCAGTCGGTCCCATGTATCGATATCTGTGAGCATGTGCATCAGATAGTAGTCTATGTGGTCGGTACGCAAGCGCCTGAGCTCCTCTGAAAACATTTTTTCAAGATCGTCTGCACTTTTGATCAGATAGTGAGGAAGCTTTGTTGCAATATAGACCTTATCTCTGACGCAGTTCTTTTCCAATATCTCGCCCAGGGCTGCTTCACTTCCGGGATAAATATATGCAGTGTCAAAGTAGTTAACGCCGCTCTCTATGGCTGTCATGATCTGCCTTTCGGTTTCAGCCATATCTATTTTTCCCAGCTTGCTTTTGAATCGCATACATCCAAAACCCAGAATTGAAAGCTGATTGCCGTAACTGTCTGCCCTGTAATTCATATTGATCTCCATTCCGCCGCAAAGGGGCGGTACAAATAGGGTTGAAGCGCGACCGGACTATGCTTCGTCTGAAGCAAAAATGGTTGGTCACGTTTTTAGGGAGAGTATAGATGTGAAAAACTGAAGTATGATCTTTGGTATACTGAGTTTTCACGCCGTAGCCTCTTTGTCATGTAGATATACTATTATAGCATAATATCAGCATAAATTATTGATGTTTGTGAAAAAAATCAATATATCATATCGATTCCGCTCTGGAGAGTGTCAGCGTTGATAGCACCCGTTGCCACTGCGATAAGGTATCCCTCTGCATCAATGAAGTATGTGGTGGGAAGCGAATATACGCTGTAGGTGTTGGCTGCGTCAGATTCGGTGTCATAAAGAACAGGGAAGGTATAGCCGTTTTCAGCTATGAATTCCTGTGCAGTTGCCAAGGTCTCGTAGCCGGTCATGTTGACCATAAGAAACTGGATCTCACCGCCAAGCGCCAGATATTTTTCGTGAAATGCGGGCATTTCGTTGCGGCAAGGTCCGCACCAGCTTGCCCAGAAATTCAAAACGATAGGTTTCCCGATGTAATCAGACAGCTTAACTGCATTGCCGTTTGCATCATAGACCGTGAAATCCATAGCTGACGGTTCATTTCGTTCAGGCTTTGCAGGCTCGGTAACCTCCGGCTCAGTGATTTCCGGCTCGGTTACCACAGCTTCAGAGGTCTCAGCTTCGGTTGTCACTGCCTCTGTTATCTTAGGCTCGGTTGCTTCAGGCTTTGCGATCCCCGCATTGGCCTTTTCGGGTTTCGCAGGCTCAGACTTCCATACTTCGGACTTTTCAGCTTCGGGATTTTGGGGTATAGACTTGCTTGCTTCGGTATTTGCTGCCTCGGATACGGGCGGCTCAGGCTTGATTACCTCTTGTTTTGTGGAAACAGATTCAGGAGCTTTGTCGAAGGAAACCTCGGTCTCATCAGGCTCTTGCTTTGGCTCTGCAGGCTCGTCTGCCTTGGGGCCGGTGGTCTCATATTCAATTTCCCTTGTTTTGGGTGTTTGATTGTTGATCTTCTCGGTATCGGCGCTGTCTCCTTCATTTATTTCAACGATCTTGCTGTTATTTTCACAAGCAGCGGGCGCTTTGGAATTCTGAGCTTTTCCCGGCAGCATATATAGCAAGGCAGCGATGCCGACCAAAAGGACGAAAACCGAAACTATTATCAGAAGAGCTTTCTTTGTATTCATAGTACCTCCTTATAAGCTCTGGCTAAGCTAAATAGCCGTATAGTTGTTTTTTTATGATAGGCAATGTACAACAACGCTTTTGATGTTGAATACATTGTAATTTTTGCTTCTTGCAACTATAGTATAACGTAGATTCTATGTTTGTTCCGTGATTTGATCACAAAAGAGTATTACTATTAACGTTTCGAAAAATGAAAAATCCTTGTAAAAGCTGAATTTTGGCTTTTACAAGGATTTTTTTGAAAAATTCCTTATTAACGATGATTAAGGGGGATTTTCTTCTTACGGTCCCTATTCTATACAGCAGTAGTTGAGGGCGGATCATTCAAAAAAATCGCTGACGGAGCAGGATAATACCCGTGCAAGATCGGGAAGAAATGTTATATCGGGATAGCATTCCCCTCTTTCCCATTTGCTTACGGCTTGCGCGGTAACTCCAAGGATCTCTCCGAATGAAGCCTGAGAAATATTCCTTTCTTTTCTGTATTCCCGTATTCTTTCGGGAATTGATATTTTGCCCATTGTTGATCTACCTCTTTCTTGTGCTTTGCGTATCAAAGCTCTTATTGGGAATAGTTTAATAAAACGCTCTGTGAATAGGATGGCTGAATACATATTTCGGAACAAACACATAAACCGATAAATCAGCCGATCATAAATGTATAATGGGAACACGGAATTAACGAGGAGAAGTTTGTTTTTATCAGCTTGTAAAAAGGTAACGGCTTTTTGCAAGTGATGCAACGCTTGGCCTTTTGGTAAAAGTGCATTTTTATGCAGGTCAGTATCAGCGGCGGCCGTGAGATGCCGCTGTCGGAGAGAAGGCGAGCTCAGATAGAATTGATATGGACCCTTCATATAAGCAAAAATAGGTACAAAAATGCCGCAAGAAGCAAGCCATCCCTGTGGGTACCTCTTGCGGCTATTTCAATTTTGAAATAAAAAAACACACCCCTTGGTGTGCCATAACCGAAAGTTACAGTATTCACGAAAGGTCACTAAACGGCGCGTTAGCGGAAGGACCGTATTTTGCGCCCGTATTCAATTATATGAGGCTATCCTCTTTCACTTGTTGTGTGGCGGTATAGGCGATTGCGGTCATATTCATATCCATGATCATTCTCCTTTCGCTAATTAATTTTCTGTATTATAGCACAGCAAAAATGGTAATGCAATATTATTTTTACAATTCAACGAATAGTTGTAATTTCAAGATTTACAGAAAATATCAAATTATCAAGCCGTTATTGACAAACTTTTCCATTGATGATAAAATATTACGGTAGATGATGTGAGGAGAATTGCGAAAAATGAGAGAGCTTTCCAACGTTCTGATATTGGGAGACAGCTATTCAACCTTTGAGGGAGAGATCCCCGACGGATACCGTTGGTTTTATGATAGTGTCCCCACGAGAAACACCGATCTGACAAAGCTTTCGCAAACCTGGTGGAGGATCGTTCTGGATGCCACGGGTGCGGAGCTATTGCTAAACTCAAGCTTTTCCGGCAGCACCGTATGCAATACGGGCTACGAAGGGGAGGACGCAAGTGAAACTTCCTTTGTTACAAGGCTTGACAGACTTATTAATGAAGGCTTTTTCGATAAAAATCGGGTAGATACGGTTTTTGTTTTCGGCGGCACCAATGATTCCTGGGCAGGCTCGCCCACCGGTGAGAATAAGTATTCAGATTGGAATGAAAAGGATCTTTACTGTGCTTTTCCCGCATTTTCGTACATGATAAAAAGGCTAACCGATGTTGTAGATTC
>SVQJ01000127.1 GCA_015065395.1 Oscillospiraceae bacterium | reverse complement strand
TTCAGATGTAAGAGATGTTACTTGCTCTCTTTAACTTGCCTATAGGGCGGTCTGCGCCTTTTTCGACAGCCTGAGCCAAAGCAGAGATCTGCTTTGGCGATGCCTTTTGCCTTGCAAACTTTAGCTAAACCTATACTTAAAGTTTTTTGCCAAGCTTTTTTTCAAAAAAGCGACCGTTTCTTCTCTATAAATCGTAATTTGCGGAAGGTTTTTCACATTACTCTTTACCCGGTGCGGTTTTTTTGATATACTTTACTCATAATAAGGAGAGGAATATGAAAAAAACTAAGATCAACGACCTTATACAACTGTTTTTCACTTTTGCGAAGATCGGTGCTTTCACCTTTGGCGGAGGCTATGCAATGATCGCTCTCATTCGGGCGGAGACTTGCGAGAGGCGTGCTTGGGTGAACGATGATGATATTTTGGAGATAACTGCCATTGCGGAATCCACCCCCGGACCCATTGCCATAAACGCCGCCACATTTATAGGACATCGCAAAGCAGGCTTTTCGGGGGCGTTTTTTGCAACGGTCGGTATGGTTCTTCCATCTTTTCTGATAATACTTGCAATCGCGGCCGCGCTCTCAAATTTCAGCTCTCTCAGAGTTGTAAAGTATGCATTTTTGGGTATCCGTGCGGGGGTGGTGGCGCTGATGCTCCATTCTCTCGCCGCCATGTACCGAAATATACCCAAAAAGCTGTTCTCCCATGGGGTGATGTTTCTTTCATTTGCCCTTTGCGCATTTTTCTCCGTTAATGTTTTGTTTATCATAGCATCCTGTGCTCTTTTCGGACTTTTCCAAAGCATAGCCGTTTCAAAAAAGGAAAGGAACGGGCATAAGGGGGAATGATATATATTGAACTTTTTTTAACCTTTTTCAAGATAGGCGCTTTTACCTTCGGCGGCGGCTACGCCATGCTTCCCCTTATATGCGAGGAGGCATTGAGCCGCGGCTGGATGACAGGTGAGGCCCTTGTGGATTTTATGGCTGTGAGCGAATCCACTCCCGGTCCCTTTGCCGTAAATATGGCCACCTATACGGGATATGAAACTGCAGGCTTTCTCGGTGCCACCGCGGCGACGGTGGGAGTGGTCCTTCCATCCTTTGCGGTGATCCTTCTCATTGCCCTCATCTACGACAGATTCAGAAAAAGCTTTGGGGTCAAGGCCTGCATGAGGGGTATAAAGCCATGCGTTGTGGGGCTTATCGGTGCGGCGGTGCTTTCCGTCGGGCGGACGGTGTTCTTTCCGGAGGGCATCTCTCTTTCTGCATTTACCCAAAGGGAGTTTATTTTCAAGGCTCTGATTTTTGTGCTTGCTGCAACAGCGCTGAGCTTTAAGAAATTAAAGCTCCATCCTGTTTTGGTAATATGCCTGTGTGCTTTTCTTGGGATAGCCGCAGGATACGGCCTTGATCTTCAGGTATAAAATTTGCTCTTTTGCCCCCATTTGCTTGACAAAAGCGGCAGGGGAATTTATAATTAAATCAGTATTTTTAATAAGAAAGGGTTAGCTTATGTACAACATCGGCATCGACCTTGGCGGTACCAACATTGCGGCGGGTATCGTCAATGAAAATTATGAGATCGTAAAAAAGGATTCCACCCCCACGAACGTTACCGCTGAGACAACTGCGGATGAGATCACAGCGAGCATTGCCGCTCTTTGCAAGAAGATAGTATCCGAGGCAGGTCTTTCCATGGATGATATCGGCTCCATCGGTATTGCAACCCCCGGCAGCGCAAACTGCGAAACAGGTGAGATCATTTATGCAAACAATCTCCCCTTCAGACATTATGATATGCAGACAAAGCTCTCAGAGGCTCTCGGAACCGATAAGAGAGTTTATATCGAGAACGATGCAAACGCTGCCGCAAAGGCTGAGAGCGTAGCAGGCGTTGCAAAGGGAACAAAGTATTCTGTTATGATTACCCTGGGCACAGGAGTGGGCGGCGGTATCATTATTGATGATAAGGTCTATTCCGGCTTCAACTTTGCAGGCGCCGAGCTTGGTCATACGGTTATCGTCAAGGGCGGCAGACAGTGCACCTGCGGCCGCCGCGGCTGCTGGGAGACCTATTCCTCCGCAACAGGTCTTATCCGCACCACGAGAGAGGCTCTTGAGGACGCGAGAAAGATCGGCAAGTATACAGTTATGGAAGAGATGATCGGCGGAGATCTTGGAAAGATCTCCGGAAGAACTGCCTTCAATGCAATGAAGGCGGGAGACGATCTTGGCAAAGCGGTGGTTGATGAGTATATCTCCTATCTTGTTTGCGGTCTTGTAAATATCATCAATATCTTCCAGCCCGACGTTCTTTCCATCGGCGGCGGAATCTCCAACGAGGGAGAGCTTCTCATTGACCTTCTCCACGATAAGGTGTTCGCAGAGACCTATTCCAGAGACGGCACTCCTCAGTGCGCCCTCAAGATCGCAACACTCAAAAATGACGCCGGCATCATCGGCGCAGCAGCTCTTGGAATGTAATAAAACTGCCAAGGAAGCGTCAAATTACGTCTTATAGGAAAGAAGCGGTCGCTTTTTTGAAAAAAAGCTTGGCAAAAAACTTCAAGTATGGGTTTAGCTAAAGTTTGCAAGGCAAAAGGCGGCGCCAAAGCAGAAAACTGCTTTGGCTTAGGCACCGCAGGTGCCGTAACCTAAAAAGGAGAAAGTCCACAGAAATGAACGAGCTCATTTCTGTGGACTTTCTCCTTTTTAGGGCCTTTTTGCCTTTTCGATTTCTTCGTCTTTTTGAAGTTCCTTTGGTTCTTTCCTTTCAAGGAAAGAACAGGAAAACCGTATCTTTAACTGTTTCACTATGTCAGCGCACGAAGAGTTGCCCAAAGTTTGTCCTTGCCCCACAGATTTTTTGGGAAGCTGTCAGCGTTAGCTGACTGAATCATAGTTGCTTTATCGGTATTTTGTTGATGCATCAATAAAATGTAGCAACAGGATCCTCGGGGGCTTTTGTAAAGGTAACGCTTGATGCAACGAGCACAGGTCCCGGACCCTCGTACATTTTGTGCTGCTTTATCTCAATTTTCCCCTTCACCTCTACCCAATCATAGCTTTTGAAGCTGTCGCTGCCCTTCCATTTGCAGACCATGGGGGTGTACTGTATATCATCGGCACAGCAGGTCATAACGTGGCGTCCCACAAGCATGGTACCGTTTCCGAGGGATTTTTCGTTTGCAACAAGGGCGGTGAATTTAACGGTCTTTCCGTTGTAATCCTCCATTTTTTCGCAAAGGTCGCGGTAGAAAAGGGCATAGTCTCTGTCCTCTATAGCGATAACGTCCGCTTCCTTGTCAAAGGGCAGGGGATCCTCTATCTCATCGTATGCGATCTCTCCCGTGGTCTTTTCGTAGATAATGGTGGCGCTTCTGGAAAGCCCGCGTACAACGCGGTGAAAATCCATGGGATCCATTTTATCCGTAACTCTGTTGAAAATTATCATATCGGAGGACTGGATCTTATCCACCACAAGGCTTCTCATATTGGCATTGTATGCAAGGAAGGTTGCGGAATCAAAGAAAAGTATCTGCTGGCCGATAACCCAGTTCTCGGGAGCGCGGTTAAAAAGCTCTCCGATCTGCCACATTCCGTTGTATTCGATCAGTATTTTCGTAGCGTTGTGCTTTTTCTGCAGGCGGATGAAGTTCTCCGGCGACATTTCCGAAATATCCTCTATGGCCTCAAAATATATATCATCCGTGGAAAAAAGCGTCGGGTCAAGCTCGATCTCTCCTTCCTCGCAGGAGATCACGAGAACTCTCTCCCCTTCGCAGAAGCGCTTGTCCTGCAAGGTCTCCTGTATAAAGGAGGTCTTTCCCGATTCCAAAAAACCGGTAACAAGATAGACAGGTGTATCCTGCATCGTAATTCCTCACTTTCAGTTAAAAAGCTTATTCAGCTTTTCTTCGTTGATGTTGGAGCCGATAACGCAAAGGCGGCCTGTTGTCTGCGCGCCTCCCACGCGAACATCTGCCTCGCCGGGGGTGTAATCAAAATGATAGAAGCATCCGTCTCCGCAAACGATACCCTTTGCGCGAAGAACCATACCGTATTCGCTTTCGTTTTCAAGGGCAAGAAGAGCGCTTCGAAGCTCCTCTTCGCTGTAGCGGTGAGCAGTTTCCTTGCCCCAGCTTGTGAACACCTCATCGGCATGATGATGATGATGGTGATGGCCATGCTCGTGACATCCGCAGGCGCAGTCCTCACCGTGGTCGTGGTGGTGGTGATCGTGATGGTGGTGTTCGTGCTCGTGCTCATGCTCGTGGCATCCGCAGGTGCAGTCCTCACCGTGGTCATGGTGGTGATGATCATGATGGTGGTGTTCGTGCTCGTGCTCATGCTCGTGACATCCGCAGGTGCAGTCCTCACCGTGGTCGTGGTGATGGTGATGGTGATGGTGAGGAGCGCCGCATTCAGGACAAAGCTCAGCGCTTTTCAATTCCTCCAGATCATGGGCGAGAGAAGAGCGCTTTTCCATGGCAGAAAGTATCTGCTCTCCGCTGAGAGAATCCCAATCGGTGGTCACGAGCTCTGCGTCCTTGTTATGAGCACGGATAAGCTCAATGGCAGCGAAAAGCTTTTCTTCGGAAAGTCCGCCTGTGTGGCTGAGGACTATAGCGTTTGCGCTCTCTATCTGGTTATTGAAAAACTCTCCGAAGTTTTTCATATACATTTTGCATTTCTTTGCATCAACCACCGCGGTGGCGCTGTTAAGAAAAACGCCCTCTATATCCAGGTCGCGCACAGCACCGATAACGTCGGAAAGCTTGCCCACACCGGAGGGCTCGATGAGTATTCTCTCGGGTGCGTATTCCTCAACAACTTGGCGAAGAGCCTTTGAAAAATCTCCCACCAGAGAGCAGCAGATACAACCGGAGTTCATCTCCGTTATCTGAATACCTGCCTCCTGAAGAAATCCGCCGTCAATACCGATATCGCCGAATTCGTTTTCTATGACCACCAGCTTTTCACCTGAGAAGGCTTCCTTTATGAGCTTTTTGATAAGCGTGGTCTTTCCCGCACCGAGAAAACCGGAAAAAATATCTATCTTAATCATAGCTTTTATATCCTTTCTTTGGCATACTGTATCAGTATATCACAAAAAAATATTTTTTCAACCTTGAAAATGTTAATAATCAGCTTGTCGATAAAGTATCGACAAGCTGCTTCGGACTGCCGAGAAGGATGCAGATTTCGTTTTTCGGGGCTCGTC
>SVQJ01000126.1 GCA_015065395.1 Oscillospiraceae bacterium | reverse complement strand
ATCGGTAAGGGACGTTTCGGCGACTGGCTTGAGAACGTTCAGGACTGGGGCATCAGCCGTAACCGTTACTGGGGAACTCCTCTCAACATCTGGGAATGCTCCTGCGGCCACCGCCACGCTATCGGCTCTATCGAGGAGCTTAAGTCCATGTCCTCAAACTGCCCCGAGGAGATCGAGCTCCACCGTCCCTATATCGACGCTGTCACCATCAAGTGTCCCGAGTGCGGCGGAGAGATGAAGAGAGTAACAGAGGTTATTGACTGCTGGTTTGACTCCGGCGCAATGCCCTTCGCTCAGCACCACTATCCCTTTGAAAACGGGGACCTCTTTGAGGCTCAGTTCCCTGCTGACTTCATTTCCGAGGCCGTTGACCAGACAAGAGGCTGGTTCTACTCCCTCCTTGCTATATCCACCCTTCTCTTCGATAAGGCTCCCTTCAGAAACGTTATAGTTCTCGGTCTCGTTCAGGATGAGGACGGACAAAAGATGTCCAAATCCAAGGGTAATGCGGTAGACCCCTTCAACGCTCTTGAGACCCACGGCGCAGACGCTATCCGCTGGTACTTCTATACAAACTCCGCTCCCTGGCTTCCCTCACGCTTCTCCGACCGCGCAGTTACCGAGGGTCAGAGAAAGTTCATGGGCACTCTCCAGAACACCTACGCTTTCTGGGTGCTTTACGCAAATATCGACAAGTTTGATCCCACAAAGTATTGCCTCTCCGATTGTGCTCTCTCCGTTATGGATAAGTTCATCCTCTCCCGTCTGAACACCATGGTCAAGGGCGTGGATGCCAACCTCTCCAATTACAGGATCCCCGAGGCGGCAAAGTGCCTCTCCTCCTTTGTTGACGAGCTTTCCAACTGGTACGTTCGCCGCAGCCGTGAGCGCTTCTGGGGAACCGAAATGACCGACGATAAGATCGCCGCTTATATGACCCTTTACACTGCCCTTGTTACCACAGCAAAGGCGGCTGCTCCCATGATCCCCTTCATGGCAGAGGATATCTACAGAAACCTCGTTTGCACGGTTGATAAGGCTGCTCCCATCTCCGTTCATTTCTGCGATTATCCCGAAGCAGACGAGACTATGATCGACAAGGCACTTGAGGACGATATGGAGTTCATCCTTAACGCAGTTACTCTCGGACGTGCGGCAAGAAACGGTGCCAACATCAAAAACCGTCAGCCCCTCTCAGAGATCTGCGTAAAGACTGACAGAGAGATCAGCGATTACTACAGAGAGATAGTGGAGGATGAGCTTAACGTTAAGAAAGCATCATTCGCCTCCGATATTTCCGAGATCTCCTCCTACAGCTTTAAGCCTCAGCTAAAGACAGTAGGTCCCAAGTACGGAAAACTCCTCGGCGGAATCCGCCAGTATCTTACCGATGTGGACGGAAATGCGGCAATGGCACAGCTCAATGCCACAGGCGCCCTCACATTTGAGGTGAACGGAAGTCCCGTCAGCCTTGAGAGAGACGACCTTCTCATCGACGTTCAGCAGAAGGAGGGCTGGTTCTCCGTTGCTGAGGGCGATATCACCGTTGCTCTCTGCACCCTTCTCACAGAGGAGCTTATAGAGGAGGGCTTCATCCGCGAGCTTATCTCCAAGGTTCAGACCATGAGAAAGGACTCCGACTTTAACGTTATGGACCGCATCGCGGTTTCAATCGTTGGAAGCGAAAAGATAAAGGCTATCCTCAATAAGGACAGCTCCGAATTTACCGGCGCCGTTCTCTGCGATTCTCTCACCTTCGAGGCAGGCCTTGACGGTATCGCAAAGGATTGGAGTATCAACGGCGAAGCTGTTACCATTACCATTAAGAGATAAAGGCAAAAAATGGCAGAAGATATTGTTCTTCTGCCATTTTAGCTTGTCTATAAAGTTATCGGCAAGCTGCTTCGGACTGTCGAGAAGGATGCAGATTTCGCTTTTTTGAAAAAAAGCTCTGCAAAAAACTTTAATAATGGGTTTCACTAAGGTTTGCAAGGCAAAAGGCGTCGCCAAAGCAGAAATCTGCTTTGGCTTAGGCACCGCAGGTGCCCAAGCCTCAAAAGAAGAGTTAACCCCAAAATGAGCTTGCTCATTTTGGGGTTAACTCTTCTTTTGAGGGCCTTTTTGCCTTTTAGCTATCGTTGTCTTCTTAAAGTTCCTTTGGTTCTTTCCTTTCAAGGAAAGAACAGAAAAATCGAAAAACTCAACCGAAAACCCGCAAATCGGCTTTTAACTTTTTGTATATACAGCAAATATTCTCTTTCCTTTGACAACACTCGCGATTTATGCTAAAATATATCCGTTATTCATCATCGGAGCAATCGGTGCCGCAAAGCACGGGCATGGTCTCCTCTATTGCCCTTTTTGCATCGTCCCAGGGCTCCTTTGAATAGCGATAATCAAACATTTTCACAAATCTGTCTGTTTTATCCTGCAGACCGCAAAGTACTTCCTGCTCCTTTTTATAAAGTGCTTTATAAAACTCCGAAAAGCTCTTGCCCTTCATCTCTTCCTTGGCGCAGGCAACGTAACGGGCAAAATGAGGCAGGCAGAAATAGGGCTGTGACGCGCATTTTTTTCTGAAATCCCCATCGGTCTCCCAAAGGAGTACAGCGGTCCTCATCATATTTGAAAAATTATGCTCAACTCTTTGGCACACGTAGCAATCTTCACTCATTTTAGCAAGCTGCTTTGCGCTTTCCCCTCCGGAAGCCGCAGGCATAAGGGCAGGCTTTTTCAGCATCCCGTCAATTTCCTGAAGATGGCTTTGCAGAATGAGGGCAAGAGGCAAGCGCTTTCCGCGGCGCATCATATCCCCATAATGGGAGGGGCAAAAGCCCTGCTCGTTTGTTTTTTTGCGCACATCCGGCTCCATCATGGAAGCTCCGAGGATAAGATCAAGCTCATCCAGCTCAAGACGGCGGTGCAGGCGGCAAAAGGGGCATCCGCGCTCTGCGTTCTCCATTCCCTCCTCGAATGCTTCATTCACGGGGATGGTATATATCTGTTCCTTTGACATTTTTTCGTCCTTTTACTTTCTTTTTTCTTAATTATACTACTTTCAACGGAGCTTTTCAATATGAATATCCCTCATATATCAGATTATAAAAACGGATGGCTCACCATTGAGGGCGTGGGCGATTTTTCCGTTTTTCGCACCTTTGACTGCGGTCAGTGCTTTCGCTTTGATCCTACCGCCTCCGGCGGCTTTGCACATGAGGTTTCGGGCACCGCGAAGGGCAAGGCTGTGAGCTTTGCGGAAAATTCGGACGGAAAGCTTTATATCAAGGCCTCTCCCGAGGATTTTTTTGATATATGGCTTTCCTATCTCGGACTTGACACAGATTACGGTATGATAAACCTTTCCATCCTTTCCGGTCTTTCCGGGGACGATGCTTTGCACATGGAGCGTGCCATGAACGCATCGAGAGGAATAAGAATACTGCGACAGGACCCCTGGGAAGCACTTATATCCTTTATCATCTCGCAGAACAACAATATACCCAGAATAAAAAAGATAATTTCCGCCCTTTGCGAAGAATACGGAGAAGCTATTGAAGGAGGATACGCCTTCCCCACGGCAGAAGATCTTGCAAATGCCGGGGAGGATGCATTATTCCGGCTGAAAACAGGCTTTCGTGCAAAATATATATACGATGCGGCAAGAAAGGTGGCACTTGGAGAGATCGATCTTCAAAGGATCGCCGCTCTTGATTATGAGCTTGCTCAGACAGAGCTTATGAAAATAAAGGGCGTGGGTCCGAAGGTCTGCGCCTGCACCCTTCTCTTCGGCTTTGAAAAGCTATCTGCATTCCCCATTGACGTTTGGATCAAAAAGGTTTTGGCAAATCGCTTTTCGAAGGGCTTTGATCCTTCGGTATTCGGCGAGTATGCAGGAGTTGCACAGCAATATCTGTTCTATTTTGAAAGATATATCGGTGAGCAATTACAGTAATTGACAAAAGCCTCTTTTTGGTTTATAATAAATCTGTTATACATAAATTCGGACAAATTCGTGAAAAATACGGTCCCCGAAGCCGCAAGTGCACTTTTTCACGTTTGCCGGAGCAAAAACGACATGGAAAGACGGACATTTATATGAAAACTGAAAAAACCCTAATCGGTATTGCCATCGGCCTCATTGTTGCAGGCGCGCTGGCGATCGTTCTTACATCCTTCAACTTCTTCGGTCTCTTTGACAAAGGCTCTGCACCGTCATCCGACGAGACCACGCAAGAATCGCTACAGCATGAGCCCGTTGAATATTTTTATGATAATAAAGACAGAATAAAGAGCGAAGTTTATTATGAGAACAACGTTTACAACGGTCAGAAGGACTATTTCTATAACGACCGTGAAACTCATATCATGATATACGACAGCGAAAAAAAGCTTTGCGAAAACATAAAATCCGTTGTCAACGCTGTCGGCAATCTCACCCTTGAGGAAAAATACAAAGACGGAAAGCAGGTAAGCTCTCTGGAGATCGTCTATCACGACGACCTTGTCACCCCTAAAAAGGAGACCCTGATAGAGTATACCGACAAGGGAGAGGAAGCTACCAAGACCTTCTACGACGAGGACGGAAATACCGTTTCCGTTTCAAAGTATCTTGACGGGGAGCTTACCGAGGAAAAGCTCTATCAGAACGATGAGGGAAACGCAAATGAAAACTAAAGTTGCTCTTGCCCTTTTTCTGTGCATTTCTCTCCTCCTTTGCGCCTGCGCAAAAAAGCCCAAGGACAAAAATGATGACAGTATACCCGAAAACGGTGTTCATTATGAATATTCCTCCGGAGGAAACTCAGATCGCGTGATCTCAAAAACCATCTATGAAAACTCCGTTGCAGTGAAGGTGGATAAATACGACTATTGGGACACGGGCGAGCTTAAGACCGTTACCACCACGGTGGGCGATACGGTTACGGATATATGGGACTATCTGTACGCCGAGGGCGGAAGCTTGAAGCAGATGGTGCACAGCTTTAATGAGGGAGACTCCAAATGCCGCGATGATTACCGCTACAACCAAAACGGAACTCTGGCACAGATCTCGTACTACACGGACGACGTTTTCAGCGGCGGCATACGCTATACCTACAACAAGGGAAATACAAAGCCTTGCCTTGAAGAAAATCTTGATCCCAACGGAGATACCGTCACCTACACGGAATACCTGTTCACAGAGAGCGGCGAGATCGCAAAAGCAAGCTACTATATGTACGGCAGCGTGATCAATTACCGTGTTTACCAATACAACGACAGCGAAAAGCTTTCGCAGATAAGCTTCTATTCCTCAGACGACGTGCTCCAGAGCAAAAGCGAATACGTTTATTCG
>SVQJ01000125.1 GCA_015065395.1 Oscillospiraceae bacterium | reverse complement strand
CGAGCCCCGAAAAACGAAATCTGCATCCTTCTCGACAGTCCGAAGCAGCTTGTCGATAACTTTATCGACAAGCTGCTCTTATATATAGATTCAGATGGGGCGGAATAAAAGAAGACATAAAAAAGAATTGTAATTGCAGGATGCAGGTATTATAATAACTACGAAGAAGCAAAAGCTTTCATTTGGGAGTGTATCAGAAAAATAAAAGAAAAGTGCAAAGTGGTTTTTATATCCGGGGGTTGCAAGGGAGCTGATATGTTGGGAGAACGTTTCGCTGCTGAAAACGGTATTAAGGTGGAACGATTCTGTGCGCAATGGGAGAAATACGGCCGTGTAGCGGGACCGATAAGAAATCGGAAAATGGCACAGATGTGTGATATCGTGATTTGCTTTTGGAACAAAAAAGTCGTGGTACGGGATCAATGATAGATCTTTCCCGAAAATTCGGAAAAGAAATTTATATAAAATACATACCGTAAATGGGAGATTTGTAAAAACACAGGAATATTTTTAATTTTTTTGCAAAAAACTATTGACAAAGGGAAACACCGTTGATATAATGATATCCGCAAATGCAGATAGCCGAATTGTGTAACGGTAGCACAGCAGACTCTGACTCTGTATGTTGGGGTTCGAATCCCTATTCGGCTGCCAAACAAAAGCACACCGCAAGGTGTGCTTTTGTTTTTTTTGTTTATTTTGTTCTTTGCCGGTGGCGACAGAAATTTGTGCATCGAATATTCTTCTTTCTGCATATTATTTTGAAAAAATGTGTGCAGGAAAGGAGTGTTGTACCGACGGTGACTTTTTTCTGATTTTGCTCTGCCTATGAAATATCTTTTTTTGCGGAGTACGTTTTTTTATAATAATCTTGCTTTTGTGTGTCAGTAGGGTATATAATGTTATAAATATGTTATACAAAGGATATTCTTATGAAGATCATCGATATAATCACAAAAGAAAAGCTGTCTCTTTCCTTTGAGGTGTTTCCTCCGAAAACCGAAACAGGCTTTGAGAGCGTAAAGGCTGCCACGGAGGAGATAGCCCGTCTTCGTCCCGCCTTCATGAGCGTGACTTACGGTGCCGGCGGCGGTACCAGCAGATATACTTTGGATATAGCGAAGAATCTGAAGGATGCTTACGGCATTCCCGCCCTTGAGCATCTCACCTGCGTTTCTTCCACTAAGGAAACGGTGAGACAGAGGATAGCTGAGATAAAGGAAGCCGGAATTGAAAATGTTATGGCTCTTCGAGGAGATATCCCCGCTGAGATGCGTGGGAGCGACAGGAGCGGCTGGGATTATCGCTATGCCATCGATCTTGTTTGTGAGCTTCGAGAGGCAAACCCTGATTTTTGTATCGGAGCCGCGTGCTATCCTGAGATACATCCCGAAAGCCGTGACCAGAAGGAGGATATCGGATATCTGCGTGAAAAGGTGGATGCAGGATGCGATTTTCTCACCACTCAGATGTTTTTTGATAACAATCTTTTATACAATTTTCTCTATAAGATACGCGAAGCCGGAATAACCGTTCCCGTGGTTCCCGGAATCATGCCCATCACCAATGCGAATCAGGTGACAAGATCAATAGAGCTTTCAGGCTCCTTCATGCCTCAGCGCTTTAAGAGCCTTATGGATAAATTCGGCTCCGATCCCGCGGCAATGAAGCAGGCGGGAATTGCCTATGCCACGGATCAGATAATAGATCTTTATGCAAACGGTATCACAAACGTGCATGTTTATTCAATGAACAAGCCTGATATCGCGGCAAAGATTCAGGCAAATCTTTCCGATATACTGGGAAAATGAGCTTTTTGGTGAAAAAAAGAATATACGATGCGCCCCCGGTTTCAAAAAAGGAGATAATGCGATATCTCGGTTGCGGGGAGCACAGCACAGAACTTTCGGCTCTTGTTTCGGATTGCCTGTCAGAGGCAGAGGATAAGCTTGCATATAAAGTGGCCTTTTGTTATCTTCCGGTGCATACGGACGGTGAGAGAATAGACCTTTGTGCATTTTCCTTTTCTTCGCGGGATCTTTGCAAAAGCCTTGCAGGCTCGGAAAGGGTATTGCTTTTCGGGGCAACGGTGGGGATCGGTATAGACAGACTTATCGCCAGATATTCCGTGGTTTCTCCTGCAAGGGCTGTGGTCTTTCAGGCAATAGGTGCCGAGCGGATCGAAGCGCTTTGCGATTTTTTTTGCAGAGAAGAGGAAATAAAAACGGGCCGTGCCCTGCGTCCCCGATTCAGTCCCGGATATGGGGATCTGCCCCTTTCGGTGCAGAGGGACGTTTTTAATATTCTGGATTGTCAGCGGAGCATAGGGCTCACGCTTAACGAAAGCCTTATAATGTCTCCCTCCAAATCTGTCACGGCCTTTGCGGCAGTTGGCGGGACATTGTAGGGGAAAGGATTTTTATGGTTTTTTCCGAATTTCTTAAAAACAATATTGTCTGCCTTGACGGCGCCATGGGCACTCTTTTACAGGAGAGAGGGCTTAGGCCGGGTGAATATCCGGAAAGGTGGAGCATAACCTGCCCCGATGCCGTGGTCGAAATACATCGGGCATATTTTGACAGCGGAAGTAACGTGGTGTCTGCCAATACATTTGGCGCGAATATTCTTAAGTTTTCCGAGACTGAGCTTGAAGAGATAATCCGTTGTTCTATGGAAAATGCACGGCGTGCACAGAGGGAAAGTACATCCGAAAAGGAAAAATTTGTTGCCCTTGATATAGGTCCCACGGGAAGGCTTCTGAAGCCGCTGGGAGATCTGGACTTTGAGGATGCTGTTGATATCTTCAAAAAAACCGTCACCCTCGGAGAAAAATACGGTGCCGATCTTATCTTTATCGAGACCATGAACGATAGCTATGAGACCAAGGCAGCACTGCTTGCCGCAAAGGAGGCAAGCTCTCTTCCCGTTCTTGTTTCCAATGCATACAGTGAGGACGGAAAGCTTATGACGGGAGCGGATCCTGCGGCAATGGTTGCATTGCTTGAAGGCATGGGTGCCGATGGAGTGGGAGCAAACTGCTCTCTCGGCCCCCGCCAGCTTCGGAGCGTGGTTTGTGAGCTTTTGGAAAATGCATCCGTGCCTGTGATCCTGAAGCCCAATGCGGGACTTCCCAAAGTCTGCGATGGAAAAACGGTTTATGATGTGGCTCCGGATGAATTTGCCCATGAGATCGAAAGCCTTGTGAAAAAGGGTGTGCGCGTGGCAGGCGGATGCTGCGGAACAACTCCCGAGTATATAAAAAAGCTTTCCGAAAGGCTTTGCGGCATTTGCCCTGTTCCGCTGGAAAAAAAGGATATCACGCTTGTTTCCTCATATACCCACAGCGTGAGATTCGGCCCGTCTCCCATTCTCGTGGGCGAGAGGATCAATCCCACGGGCAAGAAAAGATTAAAGCAGGCTCTTTTGGAAAAGGATATGGACTATATTCTGAAAGAGGGCGTTGCTCAACAGGAAAAGGGAGTTCATATTCTGGATGTGAACGTTGGACTTCCCGATATAGATGAGAGAGAGATGCTGGAGAGAGCGGTGTGTGCTCTCCAGGAAGTAACAGATCTTCCCTTGCAGGTAGATACGTCCGATCCGGGTGCTATGGAAAGAGCTCTTCGCCGCTATAACGGAAAGGCAATGATCAATTCCGTGAACGGAAAGAATGAGAGCATGGAGGCAGTGTTCCCCTTGGTCAAAAAATACGGCGGTGTGGTGGTTGCTCTCACGCTGGATGAAAACGGCATCCCCGAAACGGGAGAGGGCAGAGTTCTTATCGCGAAAAGGATACTGGAAAAGGCCGCAGAATACGGTATATCAAAAAAGGATATCGTTTTTGATACCCTTGCCATGACCGTGAGCGCAGATAACAGAGCGGCACTTTCTACCCTTAATGCTCTGAAGACCATCAAGGAGGAGCTTGCCTGTCATACTTTGCTTGGCGTTTCCAATGTATCCTTCGGGCTTCCCAAAAGAGATGCTGTGAACGGCGTTTTCTTTGCTGTGGCGTTGGAAAACGGCCTTTCTGCCGCCATTATGAATCCTCATTCCGCTGAAATGATGAAGACCTATCATGCGTACAGAGCATTGAAGGGCCTTGATGAAAACTGCGCAGGATATATTGAAAATGCAGATTCTTTCGCTCTTTCTGCCGATACTGCTTCAGGCTCTGCCGGCCATATTTCCGAGGAAGGCTTGCCTGAGCTGCAGAGGGCCATAATAAAGGGCTTTAAGGATATGGCAGGAGAGACAACAAAAAAGCTTCTTGAAATCAGAGATCCTCTTGATATAGTGAACGGAGAGGTGATTCCCGCGCTGAATATCGTCGGGGAGGGATTTGAGAAAAAAACGGTGTATCTGCCCCAGCTCCTCATGAGCGCCGAAGCGGCAAAATATGCCTTTGAAGCTGTAAAGGCACATCTCTCTGAAAAAGAGGGTGAAAAGCAAAGCCCGAAGGGAATATTCGTCATCGCCACCGTGAAGGGTGATATTCACGATATCGGAAAGAACATCGTAAAGCTTTTGCTTGAAAATTACGGCTTTCAGGTGGTGGATCTGGGAAAGGACGTCCCTCCGGAGACTGTGGTACAGGCGGTTTTGGAAAAACATGCTCCCGTTGCAGGACTTTCAGCCTTGATGACCACAACGGTACCGGCTATGGAGGAGACCATACGCCTCATAAAGGAAAAAGCGCCTTGGTGCCGTACAGTCGTTGGCGGAGCAGTGCTCACAAAGGAGTATGCGGATAAGATAGGCGCGGATAAATATGCAAAGGACGCTATGGAAGCAGTGCGCTATGCTGAAGAAATAATCGGAGCATGAAATCGGAGAACGTGAGATACGGCCGCTTTTTTGAAAAAAGCATTTGACTGCGGTTGAAAAAACTTTTTTTGTAGTATACTCTTATACGGTAAGTTCCGTCCGATGGACGGGAGACTAAGTACATTATTAATACGTTGCGGAGATCATTATGGATTATGATGTGATAATAATAGGAGCCGGCCCCGGCGGTATTTTTTCTGCCTACGAGCTTCTTTGTAAAAGAAACGATCTGAAAATCGCTGTTTTTGAGGCGGGGCATTCCTTGGAAAAAAGGCATTGTCCCATAGACGGCGATAAGGTGAAGTCCTGCATAAGCTGTAAAAGCTGCTCTATCATGAGTGGCTTTGGCGGTGCGGGTGCCTTTTCCGACGGCAAATACAATATAACAAATGATTTTGGGGGCACTCTCCACGAATATATCGGCAAGCGTCAGGCGCTGGAGCTTATGAGATACGTGGATGATATCAACATGAGCTTCGGCGGTGAGGGAACAAAGCTTTATTCCACTGCCGGCTCAAGCTTCAAGAAGGAGTTTATACAGCACGAT
>SVQJ01000124.1 GCA_015065395.1 Oscillospiraceae bacterium | reverse complement strand
GGGTTATGAGGTGGGCAGCCGAGGAAGCGTCGGCTCATCCTTTGCCGCTATGATGGGCGGCATCACAAAGGTAAATTCCCTGCCCCCCCACTACCGCTGTACAGATTGCCTGTATACCGAGTGGCACGACAAGGGTACTCCCAAATCCGGCTTTGACCTGCCCCCCAAGGACTGCCCCCGTTGCGGCAAAAAGAATATGCATCGAGACGGACACGATATCCCCTTCGAGACCTTCCTCGGCTTCTACGGAGATAAGGTTCCCGATATCGACCTGAACTTCTCGGGCGACGTTCAGGGTAATATCCATAAATATACCGAGGAGCTTTTCGGAAAGGGACACGCTTTCCGTGCAGGTACCATAGGCACCCTTGCGGATAAGACCGCCTTCGGCTACGTTGCCAAATACCTTGAGGGCAAAGGAATTTCCGTTTGCCGTGCCGAGGTTGAAAGACTGATCTCCGGTTGCGTGGGCGTTAAACGCACCACGGGTCAGCACCCGGGAGGCATCATCGTCGTTCCTCAGGAATACGACGTTTACGATTTCTGCCCCGTTCAGCACCCGGCAGATGACCCAAATTCCTCCACGGTCACTACCCATTTTGAGTTTAAGTATCTCCACGATACCATCCTTAAGCTTGACGAGCTGGGACACGATATTCCCACAAAGTATAAGCGCCTTGAAGGCTATACAAACACAAGCGTTCTTGAATGCGATCTATCAGACCCGGCGCTGTATAAGCTCTTTACATCTCCTGAGCCCCTGGGAGTTTCTCAGGATGATCTTTTAGGCGTTGAAACAGGAACCCTGGGGCTTCCCGAAATGAACACCAAATTCGTTCGAGGCGTTCTCATTCAGGCACAGCCCAAAAATTTCTCCGACCTTTTGCAGATATCGGGGCTTACCCATGGAACGGGAGTTTGGCTGGGTAATGCGGATGAGCTTATCCGCGACGGAATATGCACCATATCCGACGTTATCGGATGCCGCGACGATATCATGCTCTACCTTATCCAACAGCACGATATGGATAAGGCACAGTCCTTCAAAATAATGGAGGACGTGCGAAAGGGAAAGGGTCTCAAGCCGGAATACGAGGAGGCTATGATCGGGCACGGCGTTCCCGACTGGTATATCGAATCCTGCAAACGAATAAAATACATGTTCCCCAAAGCCCACGCGGCAGCATACGTTATCGATGCTCTGCGCCTCGGCTGGTACAAGATATACTATCCCAAGGAGTTCTACAGCGCATACTTCACAGCCGCGCCCGGCGGAGTTGAAGCAGAGATCGTTGCAGGCGGAAGAGACTCCATCAAGGCAAAGATGGACGAGATCGATAAAATGGGAAAGGATGCCACCGCAAAGGATAAGGAAATGCATTCCGCTCTCCAGCTTTGCAATGAGGCCGTGGTGCGCGGCATCCGCTTTTTGCCCGTTGATCTGAGAAGATCCGATGCAACGAAATTCCTCCCCGAAAAGGATGGCATACGCCTTCCCTTTGCTTCAATAGCGGGACTTGGTGAAAGTGCTGCAATGAACATAATGCACGCAAGAGAGAGCGAGGATATCTTCTCCATTGAGGACTTGAAAGAGGTTGGCAAGCTTTCAAAGGCAGTTATCGAGCTTCTGGATAAAAACGGAGTTCTCAAGGGCATGAGCGAAACCAACCAGCTCTCCTTCGGAGATATGGGTGGCCTCTCCTCAATGCCTGCGGAAAAGAAAAAGGAAGAAAAGCCGAAAAAAGCTGCCGCCGAGGCTCCAAAGGAGGACGGCGGAGCCGATCAGCTCTCCTTCTTCTGACACAATATATGCGAAAAAAATCCTCCCATTTTTTAACACATCAATAATATCAAGGATTTTAAGGCTTTTTAGGCAAATGCAAGCCACCCGACCACAATATATTGTGGTCGGGTGGCTTCTTTTTATGCTTTTGCACCAAAATATAGTTTTTCACCAATTTTTTCTCAATTATTTGTTCATAGTGCCGATTTGGATATATATTGTTGAAATCACCTTGACGGAATACAATATATAGTGTATAATACAAGCACTGACGAAAATTTTTACAAAAAATATAAAGGAGAAAAATTATGTATCAGGTTCTGAAAAGAGACGGCAAGGTCATTGATTTTGACCTTTCAAAGATCACACAGGCCATCACCATGGCTTTCGAGGCACAGGAAAAGAATTACGTGCCCTCCGTTATTGATTTTCTCGCACTTAAGGTAACTGCAAACTTCGAATCCAAGATCAAGGAAAATCTTATTTCCGTTGAGGATATCCAGGACTCCGTTGAGTCCGTTCTCGTGCAGGCAGGCTACGACGATGTTGCCAAGGCGTACATCATCTACCGCCGCCAGAGAGAAAAGGTGCGTAATATCCAGTCCACCACCCTCGACTACAAGGCCCTCGTTGACGACTATGTTAAGATCAACGACTGGCGCGTTAAGGAAAACTCCACCGTTACCTATTCCGTCGGCGGACTTATCCTTTCAAACTCCGGCGCTATCACAGCAAACTACTGGCTGAGCGAGATCTACGACGATGAGATCGCAAACGCCCACAGAAATGCGGATATCCACCTCCACGACCTTTCCATGCTCACCGGATACTGCGCAGGCTGGTCCTTAAAGCAGCTCATCCAGGAGGGCCTCGGCGGCGTTCCCGGAAAGATAACGAGTGCTCCCGCAAGCCACCTTGCCACCCTCTGCAACCAGATGGTAAACTTCCTCGGTATCATGCAGAACGAGTGGGCAGGAGCGCAGGCATTCTCCTCCTTCGATACTTACCTTGCTCCCTTCGTTAAGGTAGACAACCTTTCCTACGAGCAGGTCAAGAAATGCATCGAAAGCTTTATCTACGGAGTTAACACTCCCTCCCGTTGGGGAACCCAGGCTCCCTTCTCCAACATCACCCTTGACTGGGTGGTTCCTGCAGACCTTGCAGAGCAGAACTGCATCGTCGGCGGCAAGGAGATGGACTTCAAGTATAAGGATTGTAAGGCTGAGATGGATATGGTCAACCGCGCCTTCATCGAGATCATGATCGAGGGCGACGCAAACGGCCGCGGCTTCCAGTATCCTATCCCCACCTACTCCATCACCCGTGATTTTGACTGGTCTGAGACTGAGAACAACAAGCTCCTCTTCGAGATGACCTCAAAGTACGGCACACCCTATTTCTCAAACTACATCAACTCCGATATGGAGCCCAGCGACGTGCGCTCCATGTGCTGCAGACTCCGTCTTGACCTTCGCGAGCTTCGCAAGAAGTCCGGCGGCTTCTTCGGAAGCGGTGAGTCCACCGGTTCCATCGGCGTTGTTACCGTAAATATGCCCCGTATCGCATACCTTGCATCTGACAGCGCTGATTTCTATAGGAGACTTGACCGCATCATGGATATCTCCGCGCGCAGCCTTAAGATCAAGAGAGAGGTAGTTACAAAGCTTCTCAACGAGGGACTTTATCCCTACACCAAGCGTTACCTCGGCACCTTTGCAAACCACTTTTCCACCATCGGTCTCGTAGGTATGAACGAGGCCTGCCTTAACGCAAAGTGGCTTGGCTGCGACCTTACAAACGAAGCAGCTCAGAAGTTCACTCAGGAGGTCCTTGACCACATGAGAGAGCGCCTCTCAGACTATCAGGAGATGTACGGCGATCTTTACAACCTGGAGGCAACACCTGCCGAGTCCACCTCTTACCGTCTCGCAAAGCACGATAAGAAGCGCTTCCCCGATATGATCACAGCTCACGAGGGCGCAACTCCCTACTATACCAACTCCTCTCACCTTCCCGTTGGCTATACCGACGATATCTTCACCGCTCTTGATATCCAGGACGAGCTCCAGACAAGATATACCTCCGGTACCGTATTCCACGCATTCCTTGGTGAGAAGCTCCCTGACTGGAAGAGCGCAGCAAATCTTGTTCGCAAGATCGCTGAGAACTATAAGCTCCCCTATTATACCCTTTCTCCCACATACTCCGTATGTAAGAACCACGGATATATTCCCGGAGAGGTCTACGAGTGCCCCGAGTGCGCTAACAAGACCGAGGTATATTCCAGAATCACAGGCTACTATCGCCCCGTTCAGAACTGGAACGACGGTAAGAGCCAGGAGTTCAAGGACCGTGTGACCTACAAGCCTGAGACAAGCGTTCTCAAAAGAGAAGGCTGCGCTGCATCTGCTGAAGCGCCTGCTCCCGCGGCAGAAGCTCCCAAAGCAGATGAAACTCCCATCCTCTTTACCACAAAGACCTGCCCCAAGTGCAAGGTAGCGGCTTCTATGCTTGATAAAGCAGGAATCGCCTACGAAAAGCTCTTTGTTGAAGAAAATGAGGACTTCGCACGCGAGATAGGACTTCGCCAGGCACCTACACTTCTTGTGGGTGATAAAAAGTTCGTTGAGATCGCAGGTGTAAGAGAATTTATCGATTCCCGTAACTGATCCAAGCAAAATAAACGAAGCATCACAAGGGCCACTCCATAGAGGGTGGCCCTTCTTCGTTTGTTATTAAGCGTGCGTCAGCGGAGGAGAAACGGTCGCTTTTTTGAAAAAAAGCTTGGCAAAAAACTTTACATAAGGGTTTAGCTGAGAATTACAAGGCAAAAGGCACCGTCAAAGCAGTACACTGCTTTGGCGGTGGCACCGAAGGTGCTCAAACCCAAAAAGAAGATGGTACGAAAAAATGAACGAGCTCATTTTTTCGTACCATCTTCTTTTTGGGGCCTTTTTGCCTTTTTGCTATCGTTGTCTTCTTAAAGTTCCTTTGATTCTTTCCTTTCAAGGAAAGAACGGCTGTCTTCCCGCCAACCGCACTTTTACAAGTTGCAGAATAATTTTCAAATTCGCTTCTCTTCCTATTGTTTTCATTTGCGAATGGTGGTATAATATTTTCATATTTTAATGCGCGGAGAAAACTATGTACGATATAATTATTGTCGGCGCGGGCCCTGCGGGACTTACTGCTGCCGTTTATGCGAGGAGAGCACAAAAGAGCGTTCTCATTATTGAAAAAGGTACCTTCGGCGGTCAGATCACCTTCTCGCCGAAGATCGAAAACTATCCTGCCTTTAAGGAGATCAGCGGTAACGCTCTTGCCGATCTGATGGTTGAGCAGGCACTGGAGATGGGTGCGGAGATAGAGCTTGGCACTGTTTCGGGTATTTCCCTGAACGATGACGGCACAAAGTGCGTCACCACCAAGGAGGGCGACGCTTATACGGCCATGGCCGTTATAATTGCGGCAGGAGCAAAGCACAGGATGCTTGGAATACGGGGCGAAGAAAGACTCGTGGGCAACGGAATTTCCTTCTGTGCCGTTTGCGACGGCGCCTTTTACAAGGGCTTGGATGTTGCCGTTATCGGCGGCGGAAACTCCGCTTTGCAGGAGGCGGTTCTCCTTTCCGACACCGCAAGAACCGTCACCCTCGTGCAGAATCTGGATGTCTTCACAGGCGAGGCAGGTCT
>SVQJ01000123.1 GCA_015065395.1 Oscillospiraceae bacterium | reverse complement strand
AGATAATTTATGCGGCGTTTGGTGACAAGGAAAGCATCGGTTATTCGGGCGGGTATCGCAGGGAGTTTCCCGTTCATTCTAAGAACACTATGCTTGATGCTCTTTACGCTTGGCTTTGCTCGCTCGGTTATGAAATGTCTGACGAGGAGAAGGCTCTGCAGGACGGAACGCATGAGGTGTTTTCACATAAAGGATCCTGACAATGGGACAAGCACGAAACTGGACTAAGGAAGAAAAAGAACGCCTTTGCGAGGAATGGGGACAGTATTCCCTACCCACGATGGCGAAGCGTTTTAACAGAAGCATTGAGGGCATTAAAATTATGCGCCAACGGCTTGGTTTGCCCGATCTGATAGCTTCCGGTGAGTACATAACGCTTAATACCTTGATACAGGAACTCGGTCTGGGTTACAGTTACGACGTTCCAAGGCTTAAGAGGATGGGGCTTCCTATTAAGCATCAGACCATCATTAAAAAACGTGTTGCAATGGTAGATATTGAGAAATTTTGGACGTTTGCTGAAAATAATGCTCACTTCTTTGATTTTTCACGTCTTATGCCCTTTGCACTTGGGCCGGAGCCTGAATGGGTGAAGCAAAAGCGTCACTCGGACAAACAGCGAAGAGGAATGATAAAGCCTCACAACATCAACTGGACAGCTTCGGAAGACGATCATCTTCTTATGCTTGTGCGACAGCAACGTTATTCTTATATGGATATCTCCAGGATCTTACACAGAAGCGAAGGTGCGATACAGCGCAGGCTTAAAGACCTCGGTGTTCCCGATCGACCCCTCAAGGCTGACAACACAGTGAAATGGACTGACGGCGAGCTCAAGCTTCTTACCGATGGGATCAAAAAAGGTGAGAATTATGAAACTTTATCGTTGAATATCGGAAAGAGCGCCAAAGCGATACGCGGTAAGGTATACAGCTGCTACCTTTCGGAAAGCCTTGACAACGCAAGACGTCTTATGGGAGAGGGTTCCTTTGGTGACGGACGCCCGCCGCGCAAGCTGAAGCACAAAAATGTAATGGACTGCGAAGAACGAGAATGCACTAAGGAAAGTCTTTCGTATCTTTGCGGACTTCTGAAAGGACGGATGAAGCAGCTCTCCGGAGTGAGCGAAGAGTTCTCGGAATTTTGGCAAAAGGATATGTGCCAACATTGGGACGATGTTCAAGGTTGTACGAAATGCGAAGAAAACTGTGACGTTTGCACGTCGTTTGAGCGCATAAAACCGCAGGCCTGCAAGCGTTGCGGCGCTACGTTCTATATGAGAGAGACCTCTTTATACTGTCAGCGTTGCATTGAGGACCGCCGCAAGGCTCACAAAAAGAAAGTTGCATATATGTTATCCCACGGGAAGTGGTGAAAGAAAGGAAAAATCATGAATAGATATCAGAAAATTACGGCGATGGAGCCAGGGGAGTTTGCGGAGTTCCTCGATAATTATGAGGACTTTTTTTGCGGCTCGTGCAGTCCCGCCTTCTGTGAATATTTCATAGAGGGCGGAGGATGCAAGGATCATCCCGAGGGGGGCTTGCGTGACAGCGATACTCAACTGGCTTCTTGATACGGTTGAGGGGAAGGAGGAGCGTGTGGTCGGCGATGACTACTCTTCCACCGCAAGCGGTCCCCCTTCCCTCGCAAGGGAAGGCAAAACACAGGCTGAAGCAGGGATCTCCGAACGTTTGGGGACCTTGCGCGAGGAGATACTCAGGGAGGCTATCAAGTGCGTATGCACTGATCGCAACGAGCAATACGGGGAGCCTGAGGACAATTTTTCGTGTATTGCAGAATACTGGCAGAAATCCTTATCGATCGCTGTGTTGAATACGGCGCCGGCGTTTCCATCACGGCTGAGGACGTTGCCGTGATGATGATGCTTTTTAAGATAGCGCGGTATATTACGGCGGATCGTCCGACCGTTGACACCTTCGTTGACATTGCAGGCTATGCTGCCTGCGCCGGAGAGATATGTGAGCGACATCGTCGCTCAGTGAAGAATGAAAAGTGAAAAGTGATGGTTGGAGAAGTTGAGAAATGAAACGCATAAATGAATCGTGGATACTGCCTGAGAATCGTGAAAAATACTGGTGCGAAAAGTGCTGCAATTATGACCGGGAGCATGAGGGACATGATGGATGCAGTCAATGCAAGCTTACGGGTATGCAGACTTTCGGGCAGATGTTCGGCGGAGGATGCACGGGGTTTAACGTGCCTGCTCAGTTTTTAAAAGACATCAGAATTAAGGGAGAGGCGCCCTGCGATATCAAACTGATTATTAAGGAGTGCTATCCTTTCGGAAAAGCAACCGAGGATGGGCAAAATATAGGATCCTCGATCGGGCTCAAGTTTACATACTTCGGGAATCAATACGGCTCTGTTCGGTATTTATCTGAGCCGTTTGTCAGTGTGGATATGCTGAAAGCTGATATACCAAATATGCTCCGAGACGTAATATATTCCCTGTTTACCGGCTCTATAAAAAAGGAGGACGATTGGGTAAAATGACGATCGAGGAAGCTAAGAAGGCTCTGAAGGAAAAGGCTGTTGTTGTTTATAAACAATACGGATATTTCATAGATCATATTCAGACCTATTACGACAAAGGCTATAAGAATGCCCTTTTCCTCGTCCCCGTCGATGGTAAGAACTCGGCGGTGGTAGCGAGGATGACAGACTGTGAGGTGGAAGGTAGCTGATATGTTTATACTTATAAAGAAGCTTCGGGAGAAGGATGAGGAAATCGAGAGTCTTCATGATGAAATAAAGCTCATTCTCCAAAGAGAAGCAGGGGTTATTGATGCGTATCACAGCGCTGAAAAGGCTGCTATTGCCGCAAAAGCTGAAGCACAAGAGTTGAAGAACAAATACTCAGCCTTGTATGAAAGGTACCTGAATCTGCTTGAGAGGTATGAAAAGGCTTTGAAGGATGCTCCTGCCGCCGATGTGGTTGAGGTGCCTGAGAGCGGCATCGGAGATCTGTCGGACGGTTATCACACGTTCAACGAGCTTTATCATCACAGGGCTATGCTCTTCTCCGTTATCTGTAATATATTTCGTAAAAGAGCGTGGAAAAGCAAGCTTCACGATACGGGTGATATGTACGAAGGTATGTTCATTGTCGGTATAGATACACCTTACGGACAGGCAACATACCATTATGATATTGATCCCTATTGGGATATGTTCAAAGTGAAAGAACTTGATAAAGCGCCAAAATGGGACGGGCATACATCGGAGGAAGCTATTGCACGAATAGCTGCGTTGGCTGAGATAGACGTTGCAGAGGTTATGAGATGCCGAAAGTGCAATCACAATGTTGCAAACTGGAATCACGATGAAAACGATATTACAGATTACACCGACATTGTATGCGACTACTTTATGACTGACGGTATGGCGCCGAATGACTATTGCAGCTATGGAGAAAGGAAAGAAACATGATACACGCGCTAAAGACATTGCCGGAGTTCTTTGAGGCTGTTATCTCCGGCAAGAAGAAATTTGAAGTTAGGAAATGCGACAGGCCCTTCCAAGTGGGAGATCTTCTCGCGCTTAACGAATATGATGCTGAGAGAAAGTGCTATACCGGAAGATCCTGTCTTGTTCGCATAGACTACATACTTTGCGACCGGGAATACTGCAAGAGTTCTTACGTTATTATAAGCTTCAGCCCTATGATGACGGCTCTTTACATTCGGGAGTTTACCAAGGATCCCCTCGGATTCGGCAATAACCATATTCCTATGGCGACACAAGGCGATGACGAAAGGCACATTCAACGGCACTGCCCTGCCGAAGAGGGGAGATGAAGGGCTTGAAAAAGCTAAAAGAGATCGACTGGGAATGCGTGATCACATTTGCCGAGAGCAACATGAACATTGCTGTTTGCTCACGGCGCTTATTTCTTCACAGGAACACGGTGGTTTATCATCTTGGGAAGGTTCGGGAATTTACCGGGCTTGATCCCTTCAATTTTTATGATCTGCACAAGCTTTTGGGGGCAAAAAAACAGGAGGAGCTTTGTGCGATGCTTACTGCTACTGCCCAATGCGAATTATAAAGGAAGGTGAGAACCGGCGATGGTTAGCGAAAAAGACAAGGCGCAGATCACTATGATGTACCGCCAGGCGGCGGACAAGCGCTCTCAGATAAAGATCCTTTCGGAGCTTTATCTTATTTCACGAGCTGAGGTTTGCAAGGTGCTTTTTGATGCGGGATACACGGACAAGCACATAAAAAGGATGCTTGAGCCTGCTGATACCGGGAAGGAAAGCAGGTGCAGGCCCTGGACTGCCGAGGAGGAGGACAGGCTATGCGCTCTTCGTGCTCGGGGGAGATCCTACGGAGAATGTGCTGTTGCTCTTAAAAGGAGCGCAAACAGCGTAGCTTCGAAGGCTTATCAATTAGGTTGTTAGATTTCAAGGAGGAAATATGCAGCTGAGGACTATTGTTACTCTCCTGGGGGAGGTTTACGGCTGGTATCCTGCACAGAGAGAGTTTATTTCTACGATACACAACGATGGGACGAGATATACAGTTCGTTCCAGAAACCAGGCAAAGACCTGGAATGCTTTTATTGACGGTATGGCGAGGAAGCTTTTCGAGAAGCTTCAAAAGATCAAGGATTCGGGTCAGGAGGCCGGCATTATTACGGCGAAGATCTTTTACAGGGGAGATCCGGCAGCCGCTCTGCTCTCCCTCATTTGGGACAATGGTCGCGGCGAATACAAGGTGGAATTCAGCCATCACGACTCCGTTACCTCCCGCACCTTTGCAAGCATTGACAGATCTATGCACGGCTTCTTTCTGAAGCTTTGGGACATTATGAAAGAGCGGATGACGGTTCTGACGGTGACGAGGGACGGAGGTGGATAATATGGTCAATGTCGGGAAATATTCTATCGCCCGGTATCTCGGTGGCTCAAAATATGAGATCTATTTAAGAAGAAGCGGGCCCGGGACAGAGCTTCTCGGAATCTACAACGGCTTCATTGCCAAGGGCGGTAACACCATGAAGCTTTACATTAAATCTCCGGCTATCGGTGTTCGATACGGTCAGATCCCCGGGAAGGATGAGGTCTTTTGCAGTGATCTTTTACGTGAGCCCGGGTATATATAAGAGAAAAGTGAAGAGTGAAAAGAGAAAAGAAAAGGATGCAAACAGCCTGTTTCGGGCTGTTTGCTACATTTTCTCTTATCTTTTCTCTTTTATCTCTTCTCTGCGAAGCTATACGGAGCAGACGGGTGTGATGTGAACGGACATCGGAAGTTCAACTCTTCCCTGCTCCCCTTAATATATTGGAAGCGATGTGCCGGCTTCCTTGTTTTAACGGGCACACCTCGGGGCGAGGTCAGAGCCTCCACCTCCTTTCATATGTTGAGCATGGGCGTTCTGAAAGCGGTTGGTACCAGCATCCTCTTTCAGTCTCTTCGGAAACGTCGGCGTGAAAATCGCCATACACAAATTATCATTTATCTTCACGCCTCAAAGCTCTCCACAGGGAGAGCTTCAAAGAACGGA
>SVQJ01000005.1 GCA_015065395.1 Oscillospiraceae bacterium | reverse complement strand
AAATCATTACTCAGTTTTTACTAGAACTAGACAGCGAATATACCACAGGGAAGATCATTCCTGTTGGTGAAAAAATTGCATATGACGAGAAGTATATATATGGTATTTCACCGGAAGACATAAATCACAGTGATATTGGGGCAGTATACATTGTTCGCAATGATGAATTAGTGTACTTTGATAAAACATTATATGATATCCTTGAATTTGACGAATATTGCGTTGTTATAAATAAGTTAAAAGATAACGGAATGTAAAGGAATTAATCTATGGAACGGATTATCATCATAGCAGCGTTTTTCTTGCTGTATTTTAATGTAAGTGGTTTAGCCACAACAAATATTTTGAGGCTTACATCAGGAAATGAATTGCCAGTGCTTGTGTCAAAGTGCGTTTGTGGGAACTGTGGAACACCAATAAAGCCATTTTATCAATTACCGATAATATCCTTTATACTATGTAGAGGAAAATGCAAATCGTGTAAGATCAGTATTCCGGTTGACGCTCTTATATTAGAAATAGTAGTTTTAGTTGGAATGTTTCTTGTTTCGGCATTGCTGAAATTTTCCCTGACAGGGGTAACTTTTAGCTTTATATTTTACGAAGCAATTCGAGTAATAATGATTGCTATAAATGGCAAAAGAAGTAGTAGCTTTGCAAAGCAATATTTCATTGCGGTGCTGGCAATGATTCCATATTATTTGATAACACTATTTGTTGCGTTGATTTATATGGCGGTATGTGCTTGAACATAGGAGAGAAAATAATATGTCTATAAGAATTATTCAGGGTGATATTACTAAGATGACTTGTGATGCAATCGTAAACGCAGCGAATTCCTCGCTGCTTGGTGGAGGTGGCGTAGACGGTGCAATTCATAAAGCGGCAGGGAAGGGGTTGCTTCTTGAATGTATGACGCTTGGTGGATGCAAGGCTGGTCAGGCGAAGGTTACCAAAGGCCACAGGCTGCCGTGTAAGCGCATCATTCATACAGTTGGTCCCAAGTGGAAGGGCGGTAATAATGGCGAGGAAGAGCTTTTGAGGTCCTGCTATAGGGAGTGCATCAGACTTGCCGTTGAGCATGAATGTAAGAGTGTAGCGTTTCCACTTATATCCGCAGGAGTCTATGGATATCCTAAAGAGCAGGCAATAAAGATTGCTATAGAAACAATCGAACAGGCAATTCAAGGAATGGATATAGATGCTGTTCTTGTCCTCTTTGATCAGGAGACAAAAGAGCTTGCAGAAGCATTATATTCTTGATTATTATAGCTAAGCATGATATAATAAAAACAAGCTTCGAAGAGCTTGTAAAAGAGATTTGAAGTAAATTTTGAAGTAAAAAAATAACCGTTTTCCTGCGTCGTTTTTATCTATGCTCGTTGGTTCCAAGTTTTCAGAAATTCGTGGTTTGAAGTAAAATGAAGTAAAACGCGAAGTAAAGAAAAATGGACGAGGTGCAAACTATGGACGATGGGAATGTCCATAAGTTCCAATATGTCCATTAATTTGAGGCAAAATGGAGCTAATGGACGCAAAAAAAACAGTGGACATTTAGAGCCGTCGACTGTTAATCAGGTTGTCGCTGGTTCGAGCCCAGCAGGGGGAGCCAACAAAAAACACACCCGATTGGGTGTGTTTTTTGTTGGCTTTTCATGTTGAGTTCAGCCGCACAAGCTGCAGCGGCTATGCCGCGACAGGTTGGAGTTGGACGAAGGCACCGAGCGCTCGCAGTGCGAGATAGAGCGAGGCGCCTGAGAGACGAGAGATAGGGAGCATCGGAAAGCCGTTAGCGCTTGACGAGGCGACCATATCGAACGTCGGGTCATAGACCGAGCCCAGCACGGGTGCCAGAAAAAAACACACCCAATCGGGTGTGTTTTCAGCTTGTCGATAAAGTATCGACAAGCTGCTTCGGGCTGTCGAGAAGGGTGCAGATTTCGTTTTTCGGGGCTCGTCGGCGTACAAAGGTACGACAGAGACCCGAAAAACGAAAAGCTTGAGCCCCCTGGAAAAACAGGGGGCTCTTATGGCTTTTGTGAATTATAATATCAGTCTATTTAATCGGCAGAGTTTGTTTTTTGTCACGCTTTGCTATGACTTTTCTGCGTTCTGCGCCTTTTTCGACAGTCTGAAAACACACCCAAAGGCAGGTTGTCATAAGGATATCTTGAATATTCGATGAAAACACCCGATTGACGCGTGCGAAGAAAGCCATAGTATAGAATTTATTTGAGTTCTGTACTATGGCATTTTCGTTTTATAAAACAATATTATCGCATTAAATGTTAAATCAAATTCGGCAATTTACAAATTATTTCTATTTAACTCCGCATAACTCCGCAATAACCCATTGGAAAAAGCAAGTTAATACGATATAATATATTATGTAAAATTGTCTAAACGGAGAGGTTTATCATGCAAGAATTAAAAAACATGCCCGAACGTTGGTGCTCCACCAAAGAAATGTGTGAGTATCTTGGTGTAAGCCGTGACACCCTGCTCACTTGGATCAATGAAAAGAAGATGCCCGCAAGCAAGGTGGGGCGTAGTTGGAAGTTTAAGACAAGCGAAGTTGACGCATGGATTAAGAGCGGCAAAGCAGCTGACAAATCTGCTAAATGAAAGGATTCAGAGTATGAAAGCACAAAAATGGGTAACTTTTGTTACTGCTGGAATTTCTGCTGTTTCGTTAATCAGTGCTATAATTGCAAATTGTTTTTGCATTAAGCTCATGTACGATATTTCAATGGCAATCTTCGGTAGTGCGTTGCTTGGATTTATTATGTCATTGATAGAATACTTTGCAGAACGCAGGAAGGCAATGGAAGATTTTTTAAGAGCTGCATATAAAGTTTATGTGCAACTCAGGAAGATCAAACTGTTGAAGTTGGACCAACCCCAAGATTTGATATTGGACTGCATATCGGAAGAACAGCACAACAAACAATGGGAAAAGTGTGACGGTGAAACTGCTAAAGCATTAGGAATTGAGACAATTCATAAAAAACGTGATGCTTATATTGCTTGGATGCAAGAAAATGAACCAATGTCTTTCTCAGAGAGTGATGATATCGAAGCAATCTTGATTCAAATTTATAATGAGCGTATTGAAGATTATAGCAATATGTTTATGAAGTATATGGATATGTATATTGCCGCATCAAAAATCGATTTGGAAGATTTATCAAATGCGTACGGCAATTTAGATTTCCTTTTCAGTAATAAAAAGATCCGTCTCTTTGCTTTTGAGTCGATTTATTCCAAACTTCAAGAATATAGAAATAAAATAAAATTAGAAGTATTTCACTTTGATATGGTGAAGGATGGAAAAGGTAACTTCGGTGTTTGTTGCAAAAAGATTATAGAACTCAATGATTTCTTTTTTGAAACAAAAACGACTCAAAACGATGGCAGAGAATGGACGGCTGTATATCAAAGGAAATTTGATGATCTATCCGATAGAATTGAAGAATTTCGTTCAAAAATTTATTTTAGAAAAGAAATTCAATATGAGAAAAAGGCTCCCGTCTTTTCTCAACTTAGATGCATTAACGGCTCTATGGATGAAGAAAGCGCTTTTTGATTATAGGAGAGATAAACTATGACAGATACAGAGAGAAAAAGGGCAGCAAAAGCCTTTGCAGAATATTGGAAAGATCGCGGTGACGAAAAGAGCGACTGCCAGTCTTTTTGGCTTTCTCTTGCACGTGATGTTCTTGGTATTTCAGAGCCCGAAAAGTTTATATTTTTTGAGGAACGTGTGAAGCTTGACCATACGAGTTTTATTGACGGTCATATACCCTCGACACATGTACTCATTGAACAGAAAAAGAAGGGGCTTAATCTACGCAGTCCTATCCGCCAATCCGATGGGACTTTGCTCAACCCCTTCCAACAGGCACAGAGATATTCGGCGGCATTGCCTTACTCACAGCGTCCCCGTTGGATCATCACCTGCAATTTTGAAGAATTCCTTATCTACGATATGGAGAAGCCTACCGGTGAGCCGGAAAGCATCTTATTGAAAGATCTCGGTAAGGAGCATTATCGTCTGCAGTTCCTTGTGGAAGAAAAAAGCGAGCTTCTGCACCGTGAGGAACAGATCTCCATCAAAGCAGGTGAGCTTGTAGGCAAGCTGTACGATGCCATTTTGAAACAGTACATTCATCCCGACAGTGAAGAAACTCTGCGCTCTCTGAATATGCTCTGTGTACGTCTTGTATTTTGCCTTTATGCTGAAGACGCAGGCATTTTCGGTGATCATTTGAAATTTTACAACTACATAAAGAGCTTTCAAATCAAGGATGTGCGGCGTGCCCTCATTGATCTTTTTTGTGTGCTTGATACGAAATCAAAAGACCGAGATCCTTATATGGATGATGCTTTGGCGGCGTTCCCTTATGTGAACGGAGGGCTCTTCGCTGACGAAAATATAGAAATCCCTAATTTTACGCAGGATATCGTTGATCTCCTCCTGCATAATGCAAGCGAGGATTTTGACTGGTCACAGATCAGCCCAACCATCTTTGGCGCTGTATTTGAATCAACTTTGAATCCCGAAACACGCCGCAGTGGAGGAATGCATTATACTTCCATTGAGAATATCCATAAAGTAATTGACCCGCTGTTCCTGGATGAACTTCGGGAGGAAATTGCAGAGATCAAGGCACTGAAAGTACCAAAGATCCGCAACGATAAGGCAGAGGCCTTCCGCGAAAAACTGTCAAAGCTTACATTTTTTGACCCCGCCTGTGGTTCCGGAAACTTCCTGACCGAAACCTATATTTCCTTGCGCCGTTTGGAGAATGAAGCCTTGGAGATTATCAACCAGGGACAGATTTTGCTTGGATATGATGGTTTGATTAAGGTTTCTATCGGTCAATTCTACGGCATTGAGATCAACGATTTTGCTGTTACCGTTGCAAAAACTGCACTTTGGATTGCAGAAAGCCAGATGCTTAAGGAAACCGAGGATATTGTAAATATGTCCCTCGATTTCCTCCCGCTGAAATCCTATGCCAACATCGTAGAAGGCAATGCACTCCGCACCGATTGGGAAACTGTTGTATCTAAGGACAAGCTCGATTACATTATGGGTAATCCTCCGTTCGTAGGATATTCTTTACAGACGGCAGAACAAAAGCAGGATATTCTTTCCATTTATGTTGATGAAAAGGGTAAACCTTATAAGACTGCAGGCAAAATCGACTATGTTTCCGGTTGGTACTTCAAGGCAGCAGAATTGATGCAGAACACCAATATCCGTACGGCCTTCGTATCTACAAACTCTATTACTCAGGGCGAACAGGTTGCCGGTGTATGGAAACCACTTTATGATCGTTTTAACATTCATATTGATTTTGCTCACCGCACGTTCCGTTGGGATAGCGAAGCGAGTATCAAAGCACACGTACACTGTGTAATCGTTGGATTCAGTTCCGCGACCAACTATAAACAAAAGCAGCTTTATTCTTCTGAAAGAATGCAACTTGTAGATAATATCAATTTTTATCTTATAGAAGCTCCAACTGTTTTTGTGGAAAGCAATAAAAAACCTATTTCCCAAGTGCCCGAAATGCTCAAAGGAAGTAGTCCTGTTGATGATGGTAACTTCTTTTTCGATGACGAACAGTATGCTGATTTTATTAAAATCGAACCACAAGCGCAAAAGTACATAAAAAAATTCTATGGCGCGCGCGAGTATTTGCACAACATTAATCGTTGGTGTTTGTGGATAGAGGGCGTTTCTCCTGCAGAATTAAAGCACATGCCAAATGTTATGAAGCGTATATCTGCCGTAAGAGACTTTCGGCTTGCAAGTTCAAAAGAAGCAACGCGTAAATATGCCGATTATCCCACCCGCTTTATGGAATTGCGTCAACCCAATACGGATTATATTCTAATACCGCGACACACTTCCGAAAACAGAAAGTATATACCCTTTGGCTTTATGTCAAAAGATGTTATTTGTGGGGATGCAAACAATATGATCCCGCAAGCTACGCTATATCACTTCGGCATATTGACCTCTAATGTGCATATGGCTTGGGTACGTGCAGTTTGCGGCAGAATTAAAAGTGATTACCGGTATTCCAATGATGTTGTGTATAACAATTTTCCGTGGTGTAATCCCACCGTCGAACAGAAAAAGAAAATTGAGGAAACAGCGCAGGCTATTCTTGATGCCCGTGCGCTTTACCCCGATTGCTCTCTGGCTGATCTCTACGATGAAGTTGCTATGCCGCCGGAACTCCGAAAGGCGCATCAAGCTAACGACCGCGCTGTAATGCAGGCTTATGGCTTTGACGTGAAGACAATGACTGAGAGTGCCTGCGTGGCAGCGCTTATGAAGATGTATCAATGTATCAGAAATTAACGAAATAAGATGCTATAGAATGCTTAGGGGGAGCGAGCGTACCGAACAGATCAAAGGAAAATCCCTACGGTATTCGGTGACAAAATATATTGGGAGGCAGAATTTGCATACGCATCGGTGCTATGGTATAATGATCTAAAGGAGGTGATGATAATGTGCTTTGACAGAGAACCTGATTATGCCAAAATTGCCAGAGAGTATTTCAGAAGTAAAAAAGTATATAAATATCGAATGAAAAATATATGTGATATGACAGATGACGAGGTTATTAACAAATGTCATGCCTGGCAAGAGGAAAACGGAATGGTTGATGATTATTGGAGCTTTGTTGATACGTACAATAAATAAAAACAGGTTTCCCGTAGTATATGATCATCCGAAAAAATGCGATTTCTTTTATATGAGGTGAGAAAATGCTGTTTTATTACATACGTCACGGAGAGCCAATATACGATCCGGATATGCTGACCGAACGTGGAAAGGCTGAGGCTTTGGCTCTCGGAAAAAAGCTTTACAGGACGGGGCTTGACAGGATATATACATCAACGTCGGTAAGAGCTATGCAGACTGCAGAGCCTGCGTGCAGGCTTCTCGGGCTTGAGGCAGAGCGCCTTGATTTTGCAAACGAGCACTATACCTGGCTTGATTTTACTTTGCCCAAAGGGGACGGCACGGGCGATCACTGGGTCTTTCACGATGAGCAGGCAATGGAGCTTTTTACAAGTCCTGAGATAAGAGAGCTTGGTGACGGCTGGTACGAGCATCCGTTTTTTGCAAATCACAATTTCAAAAGGGGAGTTGAGCGAGTTTACAGGGAGGCTGACTTGTTTTTTGAATCTCTCGGCTACGTTCACGAAAGGTACACCGGCAAGTATGTTATAAAGGATCGCAGAGATGAAAGGGTGGCGCTCTTTGCCCATCAGGGCTTTGGGCTAATATTCCTTTCCTGTGTGCTTGATATCCCTTACCCTATGTTTTGTACTCACTTTGATATGTGCCACACCGGGGTCACGGTTATCGATTTTTCAGATAACGGGAGAGGTAAATGCATACCTAAGGTGCTGACCTTGTCCTCAGACTCCCATCTCTATTCAAAGGGCATGGAGAGTAATTACGGGTTGATATAAAGAGCGGTAAGCTTTGTTATAATGATCCTTCTGCGCTTTTTGTATGCCCATCCGCGGCATTGCAACGTAAAATACTTCTGTTTGCAAAAAAGACGATGTGCGTAGAATGATCTGACGTTTAGAGAAGAGCTTGAAATAAAAGCCTTGCGAGGGGATTCCTTTCGCAAGGCTTTTTCGGTCAACGCGGCGGAATATTGAACCATTGGTAGAATGATTAGATATATATCAAATTAATGTTGACAAAAAGTGATTAGATGTATATAATATCACTGTAAGATTGATCTTGAATTTACAGAAAGGAAAAGATATTAGATGAAAGAGACAGAGTTTTACAGGCTTGCTTATGGGATGATCAATGATGAAGCAGAGAAAATAGAAAAGCTTTGCGCATCTATTGAAAGTGATTCTGAAGGTAAGGACGCTCGCATAAATGAATATAAAGCTGCAAAAAGCAGATTGGGCGGTATTCTTGCGGTTTCAAATATGCTGTTTTTTTGCAACAAGCACCGCGATCAGCTTTATGACACTTATTATCTGCTGTTACCATATTATGAGCTTGTGAAAGAAAATAAGGAATTTTTGGAAAGCTATGAGAGGGCAAGGGAAGATGAGAGGTCCGATGTTGCGCTGTATTACGGTGCCGTTTCTTATATTGAAGCTTTGACAGCCGAAAAGGAAAAAGCTCTTGAAGGGGCCGTTGGCGACGAGAAAAAAAAGCTTCTTTCTTATTTGGACGCATACCGATTTGCAAAGGACTGTATTAAAACTTCATACAGAAGGGCAAAGAAAATCAAGCTTTCCCCTGTTGAGATTGAAAAAGCACTTGCAGAGATATCAATATCCATGTGCAACAGTTGTGCAGAAAGGATCAGGCAACTCCCCGAAACTGCCAGAACCGAAAAAAAGGCCATTCAGATCGAAGCGGGAATGTACAGTATGGGCTTCAGAGCGGCTATTCGCTATAACACGACCGGATCAAGAGAGCAGTGCATCCGCATAAAAAGCAATAATTTCTTGCCTATCATGGATAACTTTCCCCGTCTTAAAAGTGCTTTTGAGGCTGCCGATGACGACGAAAGACAAAGGCTGACTGCGGCGCTTTACGGAGAAGTGTGGTTGATATCTCAGTATCAGAATATAAACGAGGCGGAGCTTGAAAAGGCGAAGGCAAGCGGCGATGTGAAAAAGATGTTTGAATTGAACATAAAGGTGCAGGCGACGAAAGCTCTCCTTTCTGCGTGGAGCCTTTGGCGAGAGCAAAACGGTGTATACAGCGATCTTTTGGACACGGAGGTATGATTTCGTGGAAAACTCGGTTGTAAAAATACTAAAGCTTCTCTCGGATGAAACAAGGCTCTCCATTATCCGCATACTCGCCGAGGAGGACTCCTATGTTGAGCTGATTGCAAGCCGTCTTTCGGTAACGGAGGCTACGGTCTGCTATCATCTGAAAAAAATGGAGCAGGCAGGTATCGTTTCCGCTTCACGCTCTCAGTTCTATATAATTTATTCTCTGAATCGCTCTCTTCTTGAAAAAAGTCTCCTTGGAATGGTGCTTGAAAGCGATACGCCCGTTGAAACTGAGGAAAGGTACCGACACCAGGTCATCGACAGCTTTTTCAAATACGGAAAGCTGGTTTCTATTCCGGTTCAGCAGAAAAAGAGGGAGATAGTCCTTTTTGAGATCGCAAAGGACTTTTCCATGGGGCGCGATTACAGCGAAAACGAGGTTAACGAGATAATTCATCGCTATCATGAGGATCATTGCACCATCCGCCGTGAAATGATAGCCTTCGGACAGCTCAAAAGGGTAGGAAATGTGTATTCGAGGGGAAAAGGTGAATTTGAACAGAAATAATTATTTGGTTTGAACGATGAAAAATATAATAATATCAAATCTTTTGAAGGAGTACCGTAAGAGAGAAGGGATCAATCAGAGCGACGTTGCAGATATATTGGGCGTTTCAGTCCAGGCTGTGAGTAAGTGGGAGAGGGAAGTGTGCTATCCCGATATAACCTTTTTGCCCGAGATCGCAGAAATACTGGGTTGCAATATCGCAGATTTTTTCAGTTAAGATAAAAATTATGGTGCCGAAAAAGTATGAAAATGTGATGATAAACCCGAAAGGGGAGCTACATTTGAATAACACCAAAGAGACTGACGGAGCAAGCAAGGGGAGCATGGATCTTTTGTCCCGAAGGATCCTGCATCTGTCACATCGCAGTGCCGTGATTTTCGGTGTTGTCACCGGGGTCGTGGGTATGATAGTGGTCTTACTTGCTTATCCTGTCTATGAAAAGACCGTAAAAACACAAAAGGAACGTATATCGCCTCAGATAATTTCTCTGACAGACGAGCTTCTTAAATGAGTGAAGAATACTGCAAAAACGGTCGCTTTTTGAAAAAAAGCTCTGCAAAAAGCTTTAAGTATGGGCTTAGCTGAAGTTTGCAAGGCAAAAGGCATCGCCAAAGCAGAGCACTGCTTTGGCTGAGGCACCCAAGGTGCCGTAACCTAATAATAGAGAAGTGCACAAAAATGAGCGCGTTCATTTTTGTGCACTTCTCTATTATTAGGGCCTTTTTGCCTTTTCGCTATCGATTGTCTTCTTAAAGTTCCTTTGGTTCTTTCCTTTTAAGGAAAGAACGGGAAGTGTACTTTTGCGGTGGGACTTTCCTATCATCCCTTCGGCAGTTTTTCTATTTGACAATCTGCAACGGATGTTGTATAATTAAATGAAATATTATGTTTTGGAGTTTCTATGAACAGCAGCCAGAATTTACAGAAAAGCACCCTTTCGGGTATGGTGTGGAAGTTTGCGGAGCGCATCGGCGCCCAGCTTGTTTCCACTGTTGTTGCTATTGTTCTTGCCCGCCTTCTCTCTGCGGATGACTACAGTGTTATCAGCATAGTGACTATTTTCTTCACATTTGCCAACGTGTTCATTTCCAGCGGCTTCAACACGGCTTTGATCCAGAAAAAGGAAGTGGATATAAAGGATTATTCAACGGTTCTTTATATCAGTCTTGCTTTTTCTGTATTTATATACGGTATCCTGTTCTTCACCGCACCGCTTATTGCAAATCTTTACAGTGCGCCCATTCTTGTGCCCGTTATCCGTATCATGGGCATAACTCTTATTGTGAATGCGGTAAAATCAGTTCTCTGTGCCTATGTTTCAAGTACCCTTCAATTCAGAAAGTTTTTCTATTCCACGATAATCGGCACCGTTATTTCCGCTTTTGTGGGTATCGGAATGGCTCTTAATGGATTTGGCCCCTGGGCGCTGGTGGCACAGCAGATGACAAACACGGTTATTGATACTTGTATTCTTTTCCTTACCACGAGGGTACGCTTTGTTCTGGCTTTTTCGTGGAGACGCTTAAAGGGCCTGTTTTCCTACGGATGGAAGATACTTGTTTCATCCCTTATCAGCACGGTTTATGATGAGGTGAATCCTCTGATCATAGGAATCAAGTTTTCCGGCGCTGATCTTTCCTATTATTCAAAGGGCAAAAGCTTTCCCACATTGATATCGTCAACCATAAGCGATACGTTTTCCGCGGTTCTTTTCCCTGTAATTTCAAAGCTCCAGGATGATATCGGAGCCGTTCTCAATTATACGAGAAGGTTTATGAAGATATCCTCATATTTTGTATTTCCCCTTATGATGGGATTTCTTGCCGTTTCCGATAATTTCGTTTCCGTAGTCCTTACCGATAAATGGATGGATGCTTCGATCTACATTAAGATATTCTGCATAAGCTATATGTTCAATATCATTCAGAACGGAAACCTTCAGGCTATCCGTGCTATCGGCAGAAGCGATATTATTCTTGTTCTTGAGGTCATCAAGAAGACCACATATTTTGCCGTGATCGCATCCTTTGTGTTTTTCACAAACAGCCCCCAGCTTTTGGCGATAACCTCGATAATCAATGCGGGTGTTGCAACCGTTGTTAATACACTTCCTAACAGAAAGCTTATAGGATACAAATACCGCTTGCAGATAATAGACCTTCTTCCCAATCTTTTGATAGCATCCGTTATGGGAGCAGGCGTTTATTTTATGAATTATATAGAGATGAATAAGCTCCTCCTTCTCCTTTTGCAGGTAGCAGCAGGTGCCGTGATCTATATTCTTCTCAGTATCGTGACCCGAAACGAGAATTACCGATATTTTATCAATATGATAAAGAATATTTTGAAAAGGGGCGGTAAAGATGAAAAGGCTCATTAAAGGTGCCGTGCGAAAGGCTCTTTCCCTTTTGCCCGTTAAAAATGCTGTAATGTTTGAGAGTGCTCCCGATCTTTCCGATAATACGCGTGCCGTATTCGACGAAATGCTCAGAAGAGGGATGAATGAAAAATATAAGCTTATCTGGCTTATAAAGGGAGAAGCACCTGCCGATCTTGCCTCCTTGAAAAATGTAAAATTCATAAAATACGGTTCCAAAAGGCTTCCCCTCGTGAAACGAATGACGAAGTGCTTTATTTGCTGCAATGATTGGCTTTCAACGTTGAGACAGGGGCAAACTTCCTTTTATCTCTCCCACGGAACCACTATAAAAAAGCTGAAGGGCTATTATACCGTGCCTGAGGAGATGGACTATTGTCTTGCGGCATCGGTGGGAGTCGTTGAGCTTTGCGAGAGAGAGTTTGAGGTGGCGAGAAGGAAGATCTTTGCCCTCGGCTTTCCCAGGAACGATGTGCTTACCAATGAAGATCGGGACCTGAAAGAGCTTTTCCCCGACTGCGATTTTGAAAAGGCTGTGGTCTGGTATCCCACATACCGTCAGCATTCAAACGGAAATGTGGTGGGAAAGGGAAATCCTTTGCCCATCATTCATGACAGCGAAAAGGCAAAAGAGCTTAACGCTTATGCGGCAGAAAACCGTGTGCTTATCGTTCTGAAGCCGCATTTTGCTCAGGATATCAGCTACATGAAAAGCGAACCGCTCAGCAATATCAGATTCATTGATGACAGCTTTTTTGCAAAAAACGCTATCACATCATACGAGTTTGTCGGAAGCTGCAGCGCTCTTATAACCGATTATTCGTCTATCTATTACGATTATACTCTTTGTGACCGTCCCATTGCTCTCGTTTGGGAGGACTATGAGGACTATAAGGAAAATCCCGGATTTGCCGATGGTGTGGAAGAGTTCCTTGAGGGCGGCGAGAAGGTATACGATCTTTCTGATTTCAAGGAGTTTATCGGCAGAGTGAGCCGCGGAGAGGACGCTATGAGAGAAAAGCGAAATGCTGTTTGCTCTGCGGTCAATTATTCAAAAGATGGGGAAAATTCTAAGAGAGTTGTAGATTTTATTATCGAAAAGGCAGGTCTGTGATATGAATCAGTTTCCCAAGGTCAGTGTTATAGTTCCCGTATATAATTCTGAAAAGTATTTGGAAAAATGCTTTGATTCCATTCTTTCTCAAACCCTTTCTGAGGTCGAGCTGATCGTGGTGAACGATGGCAGCCCCGATGATTCTCAGCGTATAATCGATGAATATGTGAGCCGTTATCCTGACAGGATCAAGGCAATATCTCAGGAAAACCGCGGCCAGTCTGCGGCGCGAAATGCGGGGATCAAGCTTGCAACGGGTCAATTCATAGCCTTTGTCGACAGCGACGATTATATTGAAACTGATGCTTATGAAAAGTCATATACTAAGGCGCAGGCAGAGGATCTGGATATAGTCTGCTTTGATCTTTGGGTCTGCGAAGGTGAAGAGAAAAAAAGCAATCATGTGGATTTTTACGATCCGTACCCCGATGACGTAAAGTACGTGCTTCGGGAGTCTTCACCCTGCAATAAGATAATAAAGCGTTCACTTTGGGAAAAAAGCGGTCTTTCCTTTGTGGAGAACCATATTTATGAGGATTTTGAGCTTGTTCCAAGGCTTGCCTTGCATACGGATAGGATAGGCTTTATATCCGAACCTCTCTATGATTATATCATTCATGAGGGCTCGACCATGAATCAGCCAAGGTATACGGAGAAGCTTGCAAGCATCTATGAGGTCATGGAAACGCTTAAGGAAAGCTTCACCGGAACAAAATATGAGCATGAGATGGAATTTCTTTATATAGACCATCTTTTGTATTACGGAGTATCACGTTACCTCAATTATATAGAGGGAGACGGGGATATCAAAAAAATTGCAGGGATAATGAAAAAGGAATTCCCAAAATGGAGAAAAAACAGATATTATAAGAAAAAAGGATTAAAATATAAGGTATTCTGCAATCTTGCTGCGGCAAAGCAGATAAAGCTTATGAAATTCCTTTTACACAAATAATAAAAGTTTTGCACTTGCCTAATATCATCAGTGGATATTGTACAGTTAGGCAAATGCATAAAAGGAGAGGCTATGACAGTAGGAGAGATAATAAAGAATTACAGATCGGAGAAGGGCGTCCCCGCAGGCACCGTTGCCGATGCTCTTGATATGAGCGTGAGAGAATATCTCACGGTGGAGGGTGGCGCAGGAGAATTTTCCGAGGAAGATATTTCGGCGATAGCGGATCTTTTGGGAATCACCCCGGAGGATATCACCGAGGGAGAAGAGATTTTTGTCCCTATAGCTAAGGATGAGATAAGATTTGTTAATTCATATATGAGAACCCGGGAGCATATTGAAGGAATATCTGCATATTGCACCTTCAAACGGCCCTTTTCCGTGGCTTTGATGGTTTTGTTCTCGTTCATTTTTGCCGCATCAGCCATTGCCCTGTTCTTTGCATTTAATCCCTTCCTCATAGTAGGTCTCGTTTATGCTCCCTTGCATATCGTTATGCAGTTTTCCACCTATAGGAGATTTGTTAAGATGCTTGTTGCCAGGGATAAGGAGGCCACAGGCGGTGACCTCGCAAGCTTTGAAATAACTGTGACAGACAGCGAGATAGTGTGCAATAACTCTGCGGGAAATATCACCCGAATCAAATACAACGGAATCAAAAAGATAGTTGCTTATAAAAACTATCTCTTTATTACCACGGTTCAGGGGAAAATATATACCATGGAACGAGATTGCTTCACCGTGGGTGATGCACAAGGCTTTATTGATTTTGCCCGGGAAAAGGGTATCAGAGTATAAGTAAGGAAAGGCTTATGAAAAAGAGAGATTTGCCCATGGTGGTGCACAATCACCATGATCTGACCTGGCGCCGGTGCTTTGACCGGGATCTTGAATATAAGGGAGAGAGCTTCGTTCCTTATTCTCATCTTCAGGCGCTGTATATCCTCAAAAATTTAGACAACTGCAAAAAACATGACGATTATAAATTCACCATAGAATGTGTTGCGGTGCTCAAAAAATTCCTTCAAAGCTTTCCCGAAAAGGAAGAGACCGTTCGCGAGTATCTTGCAAGCGGCAGGATACATATTCCCCTCACGGGACATAATATTGTGGATTCCAATCTTATCCTTGGCGAGAGCATAGTGCGAAATTATCTTTTCGGCCATGATTATTTGAAAAGCAAATTCTCCTATAAAGCAGACGGCTTTGACCGTAACGATTCCTTCGGTAACTCGGCTCAGCTTCCTCAGATAGCAAGAGGCTTCGGAACGAATTGGGTGTACAACGTGGTTTATACCTATCTTAAGGGGAACTATTGGCAGGGGCTTGATAAAAGCATCCTTGCAAACGTAGATCCTCAGATCTCGGCCGTGTCCGGCGGATATGCCAAGTATCGTCCCTGCCCCGTTTGTCACGGAAAGGATAAGGAGTGCTCTGCCTGCGGCGGTGACAGAATAGATAAGGTTTATATTGAGGATCGCCGTTCAAGGATAAGCGTTTCACCCGATCCTCAGACGGAAAACCTGCAGGGAATGGTCTATGTGAGCGCGGAGGAGCTTTTGCCCTCTGATGAGATCTTTTCCTGGAAGGAAGAGAACTCCGATAAATACAATGTTTATTTTTCAAATATCAAGGAAATAGCATATAAGCATTTTGGTGAGCGCATATCAAGGGCTGATGATCCTCCCGAGAATGAGATGCATCCTTCTCCTGAGGTGAATTTTAACAATACCGGCGTTTATGCTTCAAGAATTCGTACGAAGCAGGATCTGCGTGCCCTTGAGAACCGCATATACTCCGCGGAGGGTGCGAGCGTTATGGCTGCGCTCTCAGGCAGGGAATATCCCTTCGATAGCTTTTGTGATATATGGGATAAGCTTCTTTTCTCCATGTTCCACGATGCTGTGACAGGTACTATGGTAGATCAGGCATACGATGAGCTTATGGACGTCCATAAAGACATTGATAAAATGCTTGACGGTATCGAAAGCGCTGTTTATGAGGGATGGAAGTCGGGGGAGCTTGTTTGCGTTGTAAATCCCACGGGCAATAAGCTTTCGGGAGCCTTTAGTGTGGAGTGCGAAAAAGGTAAGGCGCTGTTTTCCTCTGACGGACGTCGCTTGCCCATAATCAAGTGGGAGGAAAGAGGAGATAAAAATCTTCTTACCGTGGCGGTCTTTGGCATAGATGCCTTTTCTTCTGAGACTTATAATGTGCGGGAATGTCAGGAAGCATTTGAACGGGAATTTCATAAATTCGGCTTCGGTGAAGCTGCAAAAATAGCCGCTGTTCTGAGAAACGATGTGGAGCAGGGCAAAGATAATGAAAAGCGAAGTACAGCCTTTTCCTTTGAAAACGAGTATTATCTTATAAATGCGGATCATCACGGTATTTGCGAGATAATAGATAAAAAAACGAAAAGAGTTGTTTTCAAGGAAAGTGAATATAAGATCGGCGAGTGGATCCTTGAGCATGATGAGGGCTCACCCTGGGCGACCCTTTCCGAGGATATGCGCAGAATGCCCATGTCCGGTGCAACGATGCTTATGTCCTATGAAGAGACTGAAGATGTGACAAGGCTCACATATCACGTAAGCAAAAGATTCTGGGGCTATGCTGTGGACAGCGGACATGATATTCGCTATACGGTAACTCTTGTTCGCGGAATAAAAAAGATCTTCTTTGAGGCAGACGTTTTCTGGGATACCCAGAATCACAGGCTCAGAGTGGCGTTTCCCACTCCTGTGAAGGGCGCGCACGTTTATGAGATACCCTTCGGTTATCTCGAAAGAGAGCCCTATGAGCCAAATTGTGTGTGGTCTCACGGTCCATCCAACTGGGCAGGAGCAAACGGCGATTGCCCTGCGATTAACTGGGCGGGAGTTGAAGGAAAAGAGGCAAGCGTTGCCCTTCTGAATAAGGGAACGCCCTGTATGCGTATTGAGGATGATAAAAACGGGAATAAATCAATTCTGCTCACCGTTCTCCGCAGTCCCTCTGTGGGCACGTATCTCCACGAGCCGCTGTCCTATTCTATGACAGATTACGACAGAATGCGTGATCCGGGGCATCATCATTTCGAGTTTGCTCTGACCTCTTATGATTCTCCCTTCAGCGAGAACCATGCCGTCGCAGACGGCTGCGACTATAATTCTGTATTGTATGCAGGATACGGCGAGCCTGAAAAGGTGCAGATGCCGGGGCTTTCCTCCGAGGATATAAGATGCTCTGCGGTGAAATGGGCACAAGACCGCTCCGGCTTTATTATGCGCATGTGGGAGTGCCACGGAAGAAAAGATGAAACGCTGATATCCGTTCCCGATTACGTGAAGGCGGTTTATGAAACCGATCTGAAGGAAGACACGCTAAGAGAGCTTGAGATCGAAAACGAAAGCGTTTCCTTGTCATTTGATCCCTTTAAGATAAAAACACTTAAATTTGTTTTGAAGTAAGGGAGCTAAAAGGCAAAAGGCCCTAAAAGAGAAAAGAGCACAAAATGAAGAAACTCATTTTGTGCTCTTTTCTCTTTTAGGTCATCTTAGCAAAAAGCATTATTACCGTTTCACGTATTTCGGGCGTTGACCCGAAAATACGTCTGTAAGTGATGAGGCTTCCTTGGATAAAAAATCAGCCGTTGTTGCCGAACATCCACCAAAGAACGTGCTTTATATATTCATCCCAAAATTCCCAGGAGTGGCCTCCGGGGCCTTCTCTGTACGTGAAATCATAATCCGAGGAGAGCTTTTCCCGAAGCGGCTTTATGTTTTCATATAGGAAATCCTCGGTGCCGATGCCGATGAAGATCTTGGGGCGGTCGGGGTCGCCTCTTTTTGCATCTGCAAGACAGAGAAGATCATCCTCGGCGGGTACCGAGAAGTCGTCGCCGAAAATAGGCCGCATAACGTCGTCAAAGCCGCCCACCGCTTTAATATCTCCGCAGGGGGAGAGGGCCGCGGCGGCGCAGAAGCTTTGGCACTCACGAAGGGCGATCTTCAAGGCACCGTAGCCTCCCATTGAAAGGCCTGCAATGAAATTGTCCTCGCGGCGGTCCGAAACATTGAAGTATTCACGGATGACCTTTGGTAATTCCTTTGCGATATGAGTATAATATGCCATGCCGTATTTCATATCGGTGTAAAAGCTTTTATCTCCTCGGGGCATCACCACGCAGATGCCGTAATATGCGGCGTATCTTTCTATAGAGGTTCTGCGCATCCATATAGTGTGGTCATCGCTCAGACCGTGAAGAAGATAAAGGCACTTGTAGGGACCTGCCTTCACGTTGCTGTCCACACCGATCTCGCCGTAATTTCCTTTTTGGGGCATTATAACGATGGCTTCGGTATTCATTCCGAGTGCCTCGCTGAAGAATTTGAGATTTATAAGAGCCATAGTGCGGTTCCTTCCGAATACAGGTTTATATATTATTATTATACATCAAAGAAGCTGTCAAGTCAATTTGGCTTTTTTAAATGTTTATAATAAAGGCGGCGGCAAACTTTGATTTGTGAATAAAAAAGGACTGATGAAAGCACAAGATTTGCTTTAGCAGTCCTTTTTGAGTTAAATATCGGATTCGGAGAGAATACGCATTATCAGATGGTCAAAGATCATGTGAACATCCTCTGCGATCTGCATATCGTCAATGTCAGCGTGCATGGAATAATCGCAAAGATGTCGAAGCCTGCCCCCGGAGAAGCCGGTGATACCAATAACGACGGCACCGATATCCTTTGCGTACTGTACAGCCTTTATTATATTTTCGGAATTGCCGCTCCCGGAAATGGCAATAACAAGGTCATTTGGGGTAAGCAGGTCCTTTAATTGAAAGCTGAAAATATCATCGTAGCCGATATCGTTTGCGATGGCTGAGATCATCGGTACATTATCTGAAAGGCAATGGAATGAAAATTTTTTTCCGCCGATATTCTCATATATGCCCTTGGAAAAATCGCATACCATGTGGCTGGCAGTTGCACTGCTTCCGCCATTACCCATCGTGTATATCGTGCCGCCGCGGTTTCTTGCGTCGACGATCGCATTAACCGCTCGGTTTATCTCGCAAAGATCAAGAGAGCGAAGCACCTGTATTTCAGCATCCAGGTATTTTTGCATAGCCGATGTAAAATCTGTCATGTTACGTTACCTATCAGTATTTTCTTTTGTTTTCCCAATTCCATGCATCAAGAAGGATCTCTTCTATGGAGCTGTGAACGGGATTCCACCCTAACACTTTTCTGGCCTTCTCATTGGAAGCGACCAAGGATGCGGGATCACCCTCGCGGCGATCTGCAAGAACATAGGGAACACTTTTGCCGGTTACCTTTTCAAGAGCCTTTATCATCTCCAGGACCGTAAAGCCGGTATTGCTTCCCAAATTGAAGTTGTCGGATGTATCGTTTTCCATTATGTATTTAAGTCCTAAAAAGTGTGCCTCGGCAAGGTCGAGAACGTGGATAAAATCACGGATGCAGCTACCGTCACGGGTATCATAATCCGTTCCGAAAACACTGAAGGGCTTGTTGCTGACAGCAGCCTTGATCATGACGGGGATGAGATGTGTCTCGGGGTTGTGAGCTTCTCCTATGATGCTGTCCTTGGAGTCACCTGCGGCACAGAAATAGCGGAATGCGCAGTATCTGAGGCCATAAGCCCTTTCATAATCCGCAAGCAGCTTTTCTCCGATAAGCTTTGTCATTCCGTAAGGATTGATGGGTTCCTGGGGATGGAGCTCGTCCATAGGGGTATAGACAGGAGAACCGAAGGTTGCAGCGGAGGAAGAGAAAACGAAATATTTTATTTTGTTTTCAACGCACATATCCAAAAGGTTTTGCATTTTGCTAACGTTGTTACGGTAGTATCGGGAAGGACGCTTTACCGAGTCGGGAACGGAGGCAAATGCGGCGAAATGAATGACCGCATCCACCTTTTCCTCTTTCATAATCTTATCGACAAGGCTACAGTCACCGAAATCGCCTTTTATAAATTTTCCGCAGACGACTGCTTGCTCATGACCATCGCTCAGATCATCTATGACCACAGTCTCCACGCCCTTTGAATTAAGGAGCATATTTGTATGGCTTCCGATGTAGCCTGCTCCGCCTGTTATGAGAACTTTCATAATGGTTATTTCCTTTTCGTTTGTTCTTCTGAAAGGATCCTTTGCACCGTCGTAAGTAGATCCTGCGTTTTATAGGAACGGATCCCATATCGCTCTCCGGCGTCAACGTCGCTTTGGCTGTCACCGATCATGAAGGATCGGCTCTTATCTATGGGAAAATCCCTCTGAGCCTGCAAGAACAAGCCAATATCGGGCTTTCTGCAATTACACTCACCGTTATCATGTGGGCATACATAGACAGCGTCCGTATGGGCACCATGCTCATTAAGGCATACGTTCATATAGGCATGGATGCTTTCAAGATCTTCAACAGTCATTATTTTGCGGGCAATTCCCCTTTGGTTTGTAACAATTATAACGAGATATTCATTTTCGTTAAGGAGACGTATAGCTTCGCAAGCTCCGGGGAGGAAAGCAAACTCCGATCGATTTTTGATATAGTCGTGCTCTGCGGCACGCACGTTTATCAAGCCGTCTCTGTCAAGAAATGCAACCTTATGCAATGAATACCACCCTGCTTCCGTTAGGTGACACATGGAAATCCAAGCGGCGAAGCCCCACAGCCTGCTCCAGGGCATCCTGGTACTGCTCGTCGCAGTAGAAAAGAAGGAAACCGCCGCCTCCGGCGCCCAAAAGCTTACCTCCTACTGCTCCGGCATCGAGAGCTTTTTCGTAAAATTCATTGATCGCGCTGTTACTTATGCCTGAGGCGAGGGATTGCTTTTTCAGCCAACCCTCGTGGAGAAATTTTCCGAAGCTTTCGTTAAAGCCGTTGGCTATAAGCTCTGTGTACATATCCTCTGCCTGTGTCTTCATGAATTTCAGGGTATCCAGCTTTGCATCTGTGTTCCGCTTCTGTTCATTAAGAACACCGTCTGCGCTTCTTCGTATACCGGTATATAAAAGCACAAGCTTCTGGCGCATTCTTCTTGCGCTGGAATCGTCAAGATAGATCTTTTTGCGGATAACGGTTCCGTCTGCATTGAAGACGAAATAATTTGTTCCGCCGTATGCTGCCGCATACTGATCCTGCTTACCTATGGGGTGCTTCAGTATGTTTATTTCGATCTCGCAGGCCTGCTCAGCCAGCTCCTTTGCGGAGGAGCGGTAGCCGGCGTATGTATAAAGGGCATTGAGAAGTCCCACTGTGAAAGCGCTTGAAGATCCGAGACCGGTTCCCGAGGGGATATCAGATATTGAGGTTATCTCTATACCACCTTTAATGCCTACAAGCTTCAGGCACTCACGGGCAAGCTCGTGATGAAGCTCACAAACTTCGTTTACGATCTCGGTCTTTGAGTAGCTGACACGGATCTTATTGTCGAATTTTTTATTAACGGTGATGTAAATATATTTATTTATACCGGAGCTTACAACGGCTCCGCCGTTTTTCAAGTAATAGTCGGGAAGGTCTGTGCCTCCTCCGGTGAAGCTGATTCTCAGGGGTGTTTTTGTTATGATCATAAATACCACTCCTTATTAGCTTTTTCATAATTCTCCATCGTTCCGATATCTATGATATAGCTGTTGGTGTTCCAACCGTACATCTTGCCTACCAGGCTCGGGAGAACATCCTTTCCGAAGTCAACGGGGAAGGCTTTGTTTTCCAAAAAGTCAAATATTTTCTGTGTTGCTACGTACATTCCTGCGTTTGCCAGGTCGCTTTTTGGATTTTCGGACTTTTCAACAAACTCGGTTATCAGACCGTTTTCATCAACAGCCGCAATACCGCATTGCTTTGGCAGATTGGTGTGAAAAAGAGCCATTGTGAGCGTGCCGCCGTTTTCTCGGTGAAAGCCTGTAAAGGCAGAAAGGTCGGTGTCGGTAAGATTATCAGCGTAGCAGATAAGGAAATCCTCTTCTCCGCTGACAAAATCCCGGTTATTGAGAATAGTACCGCCGCTTCCCAGCAGGGTAGGCTCATAGGCTTCAAAAACCGTAAGACCCGTATCCTTTTTGTTGTATTCTTTTATGAATGCTCGTACCTGCTCGTGCAGATAGTGTGTGTTGACAAGCACCTGTGTGACACCGTGCTTTTTGAAAAGGTCAAACCACCATGAAAGCATAGGGCGGCCGTGGATGGGCACCAAGCATTTGGGAATCGTATCGGTAAGCGGTCTCAATCGGGTACCGAACCCAGCCGCAAGCAGATAAGCTTTCATTGAGCACCTGTTCCTTTCAGTATGACTTTTACGGTCTTAAATAAGATTTTTATATCGAGTGCAAATGAGCGATGCTCAACGTAATAAAGCTCAAGCTGTTGTCTTTCGCCGCTTTCGTATGTACTGTTGCTTCTGCCATGGGTCTGCCAATACCCGGTAAGGCCTGGGGGGACCGAAAGAAGGAGCTCGCGGTATTTTCCGTAAAACTCCAGTTCTTCTTTAATTACAGGTCGGGGACCGACAAGGGACATTTCGCCCTTGAAAATATTAAAAAGCTGCATCAACTCGTCAAGGCTGGTTTTTCTCAAAAAACGCCCCATTTTGGTGATTCTGGGGTCATTATCCAGCTTTATTTCTTTTTTGTACTGTTCAAGCTGTTCGGGTGAAAAATATTTTTCATAATTATCTGCATCCACAACCATTGTGCGGAATTTAAGCATATAATAGTTTTTCTTTTTACCAATGCATTCTCTTTTGTGGATCACATTGCCGCCGTCCTCGATTTTTATAAGTATGGCGAGGATGGCAAAGAGGGGAGAGAGGAGGATGATGGCAACGGAGGAGATGAGTATATCGACAACTCTTTTAACGGTGGTATAGAACCGCTTGGGCTTGAAAACTATTGTTTTTTCGGCGGTGTCGATGGTTTTATGTTCAGAAAGCATTGCTTCTTTGGTCTGGTTTTCCGCCATTGGCATTCACCGTCCTTCGCTTTATAATTCCACGTTTCGATTCTTATAAACAGTATATAATAATTTGTAACAAAAAGCAATAGCAAGTGCCAAAATTAGCTTATGCAAATTTGTTCCAAGAGGAAAAAGCTCTCGCTTCGGGTGATTTACGAAGCGAGAGCTGAACTCTTACGTTTTATTTTTTTTAATATTATCCCAGTAGGACTTGGCTGCCTGCTCGGTTTTGTTTTCACCGTATTTGTAGTAGCTTCTGCCCTTAAGGTCGTTGGGGAGATATTGCTGGTCCACCCAACGGTTGGGGTAATCGTGGGGGTATTTATATCCCTTGAAAAGAGGGCTTTTGAGATGAGAGGGGATATCGGTACCCATTCCGTTTCGGATATCAGCGGCAGCGCTGTCAAGGGCGCAGTAGGCGGTATTGGATTTTGGTGCGGTAGCAAGCATAACGGCGGCGTTTGCCAAGGGGATGCGCGCTTCGGGGAGCCCAAGCTCCTTAGCGCTTTCGACGCAGGCACGGGTTATGACTGCCGCCATCGGGTAGGCTGCACCTATGTCCTCGCTTGCGATGACCATAAGACGTCTGCAGGGGGAGATCAGGTCGCCTCCCTCCAAAAGCTTTGCAAGGTAGAAAACCGCGGCGTCCGGATCGCTTCCGCGGATGGATTTCTGCAGGCAGGAAAGAAGATCGTAGTGAACGTCACCGTCTCTGTCAAAGCAGCCTGCCATGATCGATGGGAGAAGCTCTCTTGCTCTCTCTTCTGTGATTTTTCCCTCACCGAGTGATGCGGCAAAATCAAGCAGGGTAACCGCGCGGCGCACATCTCCCGCGGCGCAGCCCGCGATGTATCGGAGCGCTTCCTTGTCTGCTCCGTCCTTGCAAAGAACCTCTGCATGGCGTGAAAGGAGGGGAAGCATATCAGCCGCACTGACGCTTTTGAATTCAAAAACACAGCATCGGGAAAGAAGGGCATCATAGATGTAATAATAGGGGTTTTCAGTGGTGGAGGCGATAAGAGTTATCCTTCCGTCCTCCAGGTATTCGAGCAGGGATTGCTGCTGCTTTTTGTTAAAATATTGGATCTCGTCAAGATAAAGGAGTATGCCGCCCTGTCCGAAAACACCCTCAGTCTCCGAGGCAACTGCCTTCACATCTGCAAGGGAAGCGGTGGTGGCGTTCAGCCTGCGCAGCTCCATTCCGGAGCTCTCGGCTATAATGGAGGCACAGGTGGTTTTTCCCGTACCGGGAGGCCCGAAGAATATCATGCTGGATATACGTCCGTTTTCGCACATCCGCCGAAGAACGCCGTTCCTTCCCACAAGATGTGCCTGGCCTGCCATTTCATCAAAGGAACGGGGGCGCAGGCGGTCTGCGGCGGGCTTGTTATTCGTCATATATAAAATCCTTTCTGTTTCCCTTGCTCCTCTGCTTTTGGAAAAAGGGGGCAGGATATCTCCTTGCCTTTGGTAATTAGAGTTGCTCGTCTGTCATATTTATTATAATTCTTTGCAGGAATTTGTCAATGAAAATGAAAGCATAATTGAAAATTCGGTTGCAGAGGAGATTTTCTGTTCTTTCCTTGAAAGGAAAGAACCAAAGGAACTTTAAGAAGACAACCGACAGCGAAAAGGCAAAAAGGCCCTGAGAATAGAGAAGAGCACAAAAATGAACGAGCTCATTTTTGTGCTCTTCTCTATTCTCAGGTTACGGCACCTTGGGTGCCTAAGCCAAAGCAGAGCACTGCTTTGGCGCAGCTTGTCGATAAAGTTATCGACAAGCTGCTTCGGACTGTCGAGAAGGATGCAGATTTCGTTTTT
>SVQJ01000122.1 GCA_015065395.1 Oscillospiraceae bacterium | reverse complement strand
GTCAAAGCCGGAATACATAAGAAGCTGCTTATAGAGCTGGGGAGACTGGGGGAGAGCATAGAAGCATCCGGGATGAACTCGGCTGGGAACGATATAGTCGCGTGCTCCCTCAGGGGAGGGCTTGATAAGTGTGGGGGTCTCTATATCGATAAAGCCGTTATCGCGGAAATAGTTTCTTGCGATATTGGTGATCTCGCTTCTCGCAAAGATATTTCTCTGCATATCGGGACGGCGAAGGTCAAGATAACGGTATGTAAGTCTTGTTTCGCTGTTGGTTTCGGAATTTTCAACTATGGGGAAAGGAGGGGTGAGCGCCTGGGATAGCACCTTATACTCATCAACGGCGATCTCGACTTCGCCTGTGGGAAGGTTCTTGTTCACCGCGCCCTCGCCGCGCGCGCGGACGGTTCCCTTCGCGCAGAGGACGAACTCGCTTCTCGTTGTGAATGCCTTATTGAATATTTCGCGGTCGGTATTATCGTCGAATGCGAGCTGAACGATGCCCGTTCTGTCGCGAAGGTCGATAAAGATAAGGCTGCCAAGGTCTCTCTGACGCTGGCACCAGCCGAGAACGCATACTCTCTCTCCTATATTTGCAGCGGAGAGCGTTGCGCAATAATGTGTGCGCTTATCATTTCTTTCAAAGATTTCCATGATTTTATACCTCTGTATGATCCATTAATTAGCAAAAAACTTATAAAAGGCTTCCATAAGATCGTCGCAAACGTAGTCTGCGCCTGCACTTATCAGCTCCTTTTCGGAAAAGGAGCTGGTGACGGCAACTGCGGTCATGCCTGCGGCCTTTGCCGCACGGACTCCGGATATGGCATCCTCAAAAACTATACAGTTTTCGGGAAGGACCGCGCATTTCTTTGCCGCGCAGAGAAAAATATCCGGCTCCGGCTTCTTTTTCTCCACGTCATCACCCGTGACGAAAGCAGTCAGGATGCTTTTATCCACACCGACTGCTTCCAGATTAGTCTCAACCTTGAAAAGGCCTGCAGAGGATGCCACGGCAACCTTTGCTCCTTTTTTGGCTATCTCTTCGATTATTTTACGGCTCCAGGGAAACACCTTCAATTCGGTTTTTGAATATTCCTTATACAGCTTATAAGAAACATCGGTCATTTCGGTGGTATAGGGAACTCCGTGAGCCGCGGACACCGCGCCTATGTAGATTATATCTCCCATACCCGTATAGGGAACGAACTCACTGTATTCGGGGTACACGCCCCACTGATGGAGTGCTTCGGAGCAGGCGTGCTTGAAGGCCTTTTCGGAATCCACCAAAACTCCGTCCATATCAAATATTGCAGCTTCAATCTTTTTCAAAAAACCACATCCTCCGCCATTGTAATTTAATTATAGCAAAGACTTTATTCAATTTCAAGAGAATTATTCTATTTCTCCGAGCAATCCACAACGCAAGCGCTGTAAGGAGGGACGATCCCGTCAAAGCTGCGGCCGCTGAGCATATCTTTTCCCGAGAAAGAGACCCTTACGGGCTTTGTTTTTGCATTAGCCGCGATGCAGATCTTTCTTTCCCCTTCATTTCTTTCATATACAATATAACCTTCTCCGCTTTCAACAACTGCGAAATCGCCTTTTGCGAATACAGGGTCTCTTCTCAGCTCGCCGAGTCTTCTGTAATGCTCTAAAAGATCTCCGTTCTCACGTCCCCAAGGATAGGTGCGGCGGCAGAAGGGATCTCTTCCTCCCTCGATCCCTGCTTCATCACCGTAATACAGGTTGGGAACGCCGTACACCGTATACTGGACGGTTGCGCACATTTTCAGAAGGGAGACCGCCTGTTTTCTTTCCGTTTCGCTCATTACGTGGGTGGAAAGGGCGGTATTTGACATTTCACGGTACTTTTTATCTCCGAGGACTGTAAGGATACGGTCCGTATCGTGAGTTCCGATGATGTTCATAAGGCTGTCGCTTACGAATTTAGGATATGAGGCATAAATTTCCGTGAGGGTCCTTGCAAGAAATTCCCCATCGCCCTTCAGGGCAAACTCGATGATCGCGGCTCTGAAGGGATAGTTCATAACGCTGTCAAGCTGCCTGCCTCTGAAATATCTTCTTCTTTTTTCATAAGCGATCTTATCGGCGGCATTTTCCCACACCTCACCGATGATGATAGCATCGGGGTCGGCATTTTTCACCGCCGTTCTGAACTCATCAAGGAACGAATCGGAAAGCTCATCTGCCACGTCAAGGCGCCATCCGCCGATGCCCTTTTTGGCATACATTGCGCCGATGCCCTCCGCTCCCGTGAAGAAGCGGCGGCAGGATTCCTCTCTATGATTAAGCTTCGGAAGGATGCGAACTCCCCACCAAGTGAGATAGTCCTCCTCACAAACTCCGAAGTGATACCATTTTCTGTATTTGGAGCGGGGATTTTTATATGCGCCCTCTTCGCTGTATTTACCGTATCGGTCAAAATACACGCTATCATCTCCCGTATGGTTGAAAACACCGTCAAGGATCACGCGCATTCCCCTTTTTTCGGCTTCCTCGATAAGGGTCTGCAAAGCTCTGTCCCCCCCGAAGCCTTCATCTACGGACTTATAATCTCCCGTATCGTATTTATGATTGGAATACGCCTTAAACACGGGGTTCAGATAGATCACCGTGACGCCCAGGCTTTCAAGATATGAAAGCTTTTCGCAAACGCCGTACAGGTCTCCGCCGTAGAAAAGATTATTCTTCACATCCGCGCCCGGATGTGTTCCGTACTGAGAGATGGGGGCATACCAATCCTCCTCATACTCTGCGTCCTCCCGTCTCTCCCCTTTTCCCGAGGAAAAAAATCTATCCGGGAAGATCTGGTACATAACTCCCCCCTTGAACCAATCGGGGGTCTTATATTCATCATCATGAACGAGGAGGCGGAATCTTGCTCCCTCGTTTTTTGTTAGGTTAAAATTAACGTTATCTATTGAATCTGAAAAAAGAGTATCCTCTCCCCGAAGGAAAAGGACTGAATACCAATATAGCCCCTCACCGAAATTTTCCAGAGGGAGCTTCAGGGTAAAGCTTCCGTATCCATCGGGGGTGAAGGCGAAATCTCTATCCCCTTCCCCGTCGCGGCGAAAGCGCAAAACAACGTCCCGAACTCCGAAAACACGGGGAGCCCGGGCAACGAAGGTAATCTCTTGGGACTGGGAAAACGCTCCGCGAAGCGAAGCGTTTTCTCCATTTACAAATTTTTCAAGCTTGATCTCGGCACCTGCCGCAAGCTCATTGTGAAGCTTTATAAGCATCTTTATCCTCGTTTTTGGGGATTATTTTTTCTTTGCTCCGGTCATTCTCTTAATATTCCAGATGCGGTCTGCATATTCGCCAACGGAGCGGTCTGCTGCAAACTTGCCTGCACCTGCGATATTCATAAGTGACTTACGGTTCCATTCCATAGGATCGTTAGCATACAGATTGTTTACGTCCTTATGCATCTTTCTGTAGGACTCAAAGTCTGCCATGCACATGAAGGGATCGTGGATGAGAAGGTACTCGGAGATATGGGAGAAGGACTGACCGTTAAAGCCCTGAGAGAAGCTGTTTACGATTCTCTGGAGGCGCTCATTCTTATTATAGAAGTCAGCGGGATGATAGCCCATGGAGCGGAGATTTTCAGCCTCGGGAGCAGAAAGTCCGAACATGAAGAGGTTACCCTCTCCTGCTTCCTCAGCCATTTCGATATTCGCGCCGTCTGCGGTACCTACCGTGAGGGCACCGTTTATCATAAGCTTCATACAGCCGGTTCCGCTTGCCTCCTTACCTGCAAGGGAGATCTGCTCGGAGACCTCTGCTGCGGGCACGAGCTTCTCTGCGGTGGTTACGTTATAATCCTCAAGGAAGAGAACCCTGAGCTTTTCGGAAATTCTCTTATCCTTTGCGATATCCTCACCGATATTCCAGATAAGGCGGATGATCTCCTTTGCCATTCTGTATCCGGGGGCAGCCTTTGCACCGAAGATGAAGGTCTGACCGAGAACATCGGCATTGGGATCATCTTTAAGGGTGAGGTAAAGATCTATGATATTGAGGGCATTGAGAAGCTGACGCTTATACTCGTGCAAGCGCTTGATCTGCACGTCGAACACGGTCTCTGTGTTGAGGGCAACGCCTGTTTTCTCATAGATATGCTTTGCAAAGCTTTCCTTATTCGCTTTTTTGATCTCGCCGAGTCTTGCAAGGACGGTCTCGTCCTTTGCAAACTTTCTGAAGTTGGCAAGCTCGGTGGGCTTTTTCTTATATCCGTCTCCGATGCAATCGGAAAGGAGAGAGGAAAGCGCGGGGTTTGAATAGCACAGCCAGCGGCGGTGAGCGATACCGTTCGTTACGTTATCGAATCTCTCGGGCCACATTCTGTAGAAGTTTCTGAAGGTGATATCCTTAAGGATATCGGAGTGGATCTGGGAAACGCCGTTGATATGATGAGATGCTACCATTGCAAGGTTTGCCATTCTGACAACGCCGCCTGCGAGGATCGCCATCTCGGAGATGCGGTTCCAGTTTCCGGGATACTTATCCCACACCTCCTTACAGAAGCGCTCGTTGATCTCGTTTACGATCTGATGGATTCTGGGCAGACGAAGTCTGAACAGATCCTCGTTCCAGGTCTCAAGAGCCTCGGGAAGGACTGTATGGTTTGTATAAGAGATCATTCTTGTTACCATATCCCACGCGGTATCCCAATCGAGGCAATACTCATCAAGAAGTATTCTCATGAATTCGGGAACGCAAAGCGCGGGGTGGGTATCATTGATATGAACGCTTACCTTATCGGGCAAGGTCTCGATCCTGCCGTACACTGCCATGTGATCGCGGATGATGCTCTGGCAGGAGGCAGATACCATGAAATACTGCTGAGTGAGGCGAAGGAGCTTGCCCTCATAATGGTTATCTGAGGGGTAGAGCACCTTACATATTATCTCCGCATTGATAGAATTCTCAAGAGCTCTGGAATACTCGCCCTGAGAGAAAAGGTTCATATTGAAATTATCAATATCCTTTGCCTTCCACAGGCGAAGCAGGCTGACAGCCTCGCTATCAGCTCCGCTCATCATCATATCGTAGGGAACTGCATCTATCTCCTCGCAGTTATCATAGATTATCTCAAGTCTGCCGTTATCCCACTTTTCGCGCACTTTTCCGCCAAAGCGCACGCGGAAGGTTCTGTCGGTTCTGGGAACCAGCCATACCTCACCGCCGGGGAGCCAGTTATCAGGCATTTCTACCTGAACACCGTCGATAATCTTCTGCTTGAAAAGACCGTACTCATAGCAAATGGAAAAGCCTGTTGCGGGGTAATCCAAGGATGAGAGAGAGTCCATATAGCAAGCTGCAAGTCTGCCGAGACCGCCGTTGCCAAGGCCTGCATCGGGCTCACATTCGTAAAGCTCATCAAGGCTTGTGCCCATCCCGCTGAGAGCCTCTTCGTACTCGCCTGTAAGAGAGAGATTATGAATATTATTTTTAAGAGAGCGTCCTACAAGGAACTCCATACACATATAGTATACACGCTTTGCGCCCCTCTGATTGACACGGTTTTTGAAGGTCTGTCTTTTCTCTGTG
>SVQJ01000004.1 GCA_015065395.1 Oscillospiraceae bacterium | reverse complement strand
CTTTTGCCTTGCATGATTCAGCTAAACCCATTTCTTAAAGTTTTTTGCCAAGCTTTTTTACAAAAAAGCGACCGTTTCTCACCGATAAACCGTAATTTGGCAGGCAAAGGAGTTAAAAAGCCACCGCAAGGGAAAACTTGGCAGTGGCTTTTTCATGATCAATTATTCTTCATCAACATCGCATTGGCCGTATTCGTTACGGCCTACCGCAATGACCGTGCCGTCCTTTTTTATTCCGACAGTGTTGTATCCTCCCGAGCTGACGGCGACGATGCCCTTCCAGTCATAGACGTCGCATTGCTTGTCATTATTACTGCCAACTGCAACGACGGTACCGTTCTTTTTCAGTCCGACTGTATGAAAATCGCCTGCGCTGACGGCAATGATATCCTTCCAGTGAGCGGTGCTGCATTGACCTGACGTATTATCGCCTATGGCAACGACGGTGCCGTCCTTTTTCAGTCCGACAGTATGGTATCTTCCTGCACTGACGGCAACTATATCCTTCCAGTCATCGGTGTTGCATTGTTCAAGAAGGTTATTTCCGATGGCGACCACGGTATTGTCGCTTGTCACTCCCACTGTTTGAAAATTGTTTGCGCTGATCTTTGAAAAGTATTCCCAATCATCGGTGTTGCATTGACCGTCATTGTTACTGCCAACTGCAACGACCGTGCCGTCCCTTTTCAGTCCGACTGTATGAAAAGCTCCTGTGCTTATGGCAACGATATCCTTCCAGTCATCGGTGTTGCATTGACCCGACTCATTATCGCCTATGGCAACGACCGTACCGTCTCCTTTCAGCCCGACGGTATGAAAATCGCCTGTGCTGACGGCGAAGATGTCCTCCCAGTCATCGGTGTCGCATTGCCCGTAATCGTTTCTGCCAACGGCAGATACAGTACCGTTTTCCAGCAGTATGGCAGTATGATAACTTCCGGCGCTGACTGAAACGGCAGGAACAGGATCTTCTATTATCTGAACCGTCTCTTCTGCGGGTCCTTTTTTGAATAAAGCATTGAATCCGCCTGTAAGATACACAATAATGACAGCGCTGACAAGGATAAGGGAAATTACACTGACGATAACGGCACTCTTCGATGGGAGCTTTCCTTTAGTTCTGCCGCCGGGACAGTGGATATGTTCTTCTGTTTCTTTTATGATCGGGGATAGGCCTTCATCTCCGGCTATCTTCTCCGCTCCTTCCGTGAAAGAAAGCCCGAAGCTTTGGGCTTTATCATTTGCGCCGATTATCTGTGCGGCAGAGGAGATGGTTATGGTTCTGTTATCGTCTGCTGCTTTATTTTGCGCTGAGGATATGGTCACGGTCCTGTTATCGTCCTCATTTGCAGTGGTCTTGTCTGATTGCGGGGCGGTATCAGCTTTGCTTAGTACCCGAGGTTCGGCTATGGAAGCGTCGCTTTCACCGCTTGCCAAAAGGTCCTTGAGAAGATCGTTTATTGTCCGGTAGCGGTCCTTTGCGCGAACGGAAAGTCCCTTCATAAGTGCTTCTTCGCATCTTTCCGATATTACAACGCCAAGCTCTGAGGGCTTTTTCAGATCGTCCTCGATCATACGCTCAATGCATTCGATAGGAGTGATTCCCGTTATACACTTGTAAATAGTTGCGCAAAGGGCGTAAATATCAGTCCATGGACCTTGGATCCCGTGAGTACGGTATTGCTCCTCGGGAGCATAACCCGGCTTCAGCATAACGGAAAGGCTTTTGTTTGATTCATGGGAAATATCTCTGGCGGCACCGAAATCAAGGAGCTTAACTCCGCCGAGAACCAGGCGGATATTATCGGGGCTGATATCTCTGTGAATAAGCCCCTTTTCATGCACTCCCGAAAGGGTATACATAAGAGGCAGGAGCATATTGACTGCGTTTTCAAAGCTCATAGTGCCGTGTGTTTTTATGTATTCCTTAAGATCCATTCCCTCAAGGTATTCCATAGCTATGTACGCGGTGTTGTTTGCTTCGAAGAAATCGTACACGGAAACTATGCCTGCTTCGCGGGAAAACATGGAGAGGATGCGCGCCTCGCTCATAAAGCGCTTTTTACCCGAAGCAAAGAATTCTGCTCTGTCTTCGGAATGATTGCAGGTGACTGTTTGTGAAGAGGTGTTCAGTCGGTTAACATATCCGCTGGGATAATATTCTTTAAGGGCGATCTTACGCTTGTTTTCAAGATCGAGAGCTATGTAGGTTATACCGAAGCCGCCTTCTCCAAGCGCCGTTCCGATAAGGATTTTGCCAAGCAGCACAGTGCCCGGCAGGAGATGATGCTCGGGGGCGGGAAATGCCGTTTCCCGTCGGCAATGGGGGCAGAATGAGTCATCGGGGCCGATCTCTTTCATGCAATGAAAGCAATATTTCACGTTGTATGGACCTCCTTTCCAATAAATCATCATACATTGACAGTTTATTATAACACAAATCCGCACGGTATCAACGGTATTTGAAAAAATTATTTTTAGCAGAAAAATTCCGACAAACCGAAATCTTGTATTGAAAAAGAATCGTTTTTATGGTATAATTATGTATTACGGTAAAAGACCTGATGAAACGGAGGTCAGTTTATGAAATGCTTGATTGATTTTTACAGCGATGTGGGTGGAAGGGGCAACAACGAGGATGCTCTTTTTGCGGATTTTTCCGAGAACGGCATTTTGCTTATGGTGGCTGACGGTCTCGGAGGTCATGACTCGGGCGAGGTTGCATCCGCTTTGTGCATAGATTGTATAAAAAAGGATTTTTACGCAGGCGGAGAATTTGATCCTGCCCGTGCGGTTTCCATTGCAAATTTTGAGATCAAAAGAAAGCAGCAGGAAACGGGGCGGAAAATGAAGACCACCGTCACCATTGCCTGGATCAGGGCAAAGGACACGGTGCTCTGCCATGTGGGTGACAGCAGGATATATGCTTTCAAGGATAATGGTATCGCGTATATGTCCACCGATCACAGCGCTTCCCAGATGGCGGTTGCCGCAGGGGAGATAACTTTTGATCAGATACGTACCCATTGCGACAGAAACATTCTCGTTCGTGCCTTAGGCGGCAGTGATGAGGCAAAGGCGGATATCAGAGTCATTTCCAATGACAGCTACGATTCTCTTCTTCTCTGCTCGGACGGACTTTGGGAGTACGTTCTCGAAAATGAGATGATAGGAGCAAAGCTTGAGAGTGCATCCCCCGGGCAGTGGATAGAAAAAATGAGAGCTATACACAAAACCAGGATCCCTGCAAACAATGATAATAATACCGCTGTTGCTTTGATGAAACAGTAAGATTTTGAGGATTATATGAGATATTGTTTTAATTGTATGAGCGAGATCGGGCTTTCTGATGATATTTGCCCCCATTGTTCAAAGCCCACAAAGGTTGAGGTTCCTCCCCACCATCTTTTTCCCGGAACTCTTTTGAACGGTACGATCCTTATCGGAAAGGCTCTGGGGGAGGGCGGATTTGGCATTACTTATGTAGGTATTGATATTACAAGCGGCGAAAAGGTTGCCGTCAAGGAATATTACCCCAACGGATATGTGAACCGATCAAACACCGTTTCTCCCACGGTGTACTACAGCATATCGGCAGACGGACGTGAGTTCTATGAAAAGGGCAGAAGCCGTTTCATGATCGAGGCAAAGACCCTTGCCATGTTCTCGGGCGAAGAGGGTATTGTGCACGTGCGCAGTTTCTTTGAGGCGAACAATACGGCGTACATAGTTATGGAATATCTGGAGGGCATGGATCTTAAGGAGCATTTGATGAAATACGGCCCCATGCCTGCGGAATACGTTGTGCAGATATTGGAGCCGGTGATGCGTGCTCTTACAAAGGTGCACGCTCAGGGGCTTATCCACAGGGATATAAGTCCCGATAACATCCGCTTGACAAGAAACGGTGTAAAGCTTCTTGATTTCGGTGCCGCGAGAACGGTCTCTGCCGAGGCAAACAAGAGCCTTTCAGTGATGCTCAAGCACGGGTACGCTCCTGAGGAGCAGTACAGAAGCCGCGGTAACCAGGGTGCATGGACTGACGTATATGCCCTTTCGGCGACCATGTATAAATGTATCACGGGAAAGACGCCGGATGATTCCAACGAGAGAGTTTTCAGCGATCAGCTTAAAAGGCCCTCCGAGCTTGGCTTTTCTGTAAATCCCGTTATCGAGAATGCTATCATGCGCGGAATGGGAGTTTTTCAAAAGGACAGATTCCAGACGGTGGATGAGCTCCTTTGCGCTCTGAAGGGAGAGTCGGCGCCGGTGCGCAATAACGATCAGGGGATCCAAGGCACCGAAACCACGGTGTACGGAGGTAATCCCGTGGTTGGCGGTCCTGTCTATCTTCCCCGAAAGAAGAACAAAAAGCCTCTGTTCATAGCCCTTGGAGCGGTGGCAGTGGCGGTCGTTGTTGTTCTTATCATAATCCTCTCCGGTGGTGACGGCGGCGGTAATGCCTATAAGGGCGCAAGCACCTGTGAAAAGGCTGTGGAAGGATATGTTAATTGCATGATGGATAATGATATTGAAGGTATGTTTGCATGGCAGGCAGGCGATATCAGTTTAGATGACTATATAGACTATGTTTATGAAAGCTACGGTGACTATGGTCTCGATATGTCCCGCGAGGAAATGAAAAGAGAGCTGAAGGAGAGCGGTTCCCAAGCCAAAGCTGATCTTGAAGATGAGTTCGGAAAGGGATATAAGACCTATTTTTCTATAGAGGATGAAGAAACACTTTCAACGTATGAGATAGAGGAGATCCTTGATGATTATAATTCTATTCTCTATGATCTTGGCAAATCTGTTATCGCAGCTGAGGATATAGAAGAAGCCAAGTACGTTTATTTCGATGCTACCATAGAAGGAAACGGAGAATCCGAAACGGAGAGCAGCGAGCTGTTTGCTGTGAAAATCGGATCGAAATGGAAGATAATTGACCTTTCGACAATGGAAAGTATGTTCTGATATACACCTTCAAATTGCGGTTTGTATAGAAGAAACGGTCGCTTTTTTGAAAAAAAGCTCTGCAAAAAACTTTAAGCGTGGGTTTCGCTAAATATTGCAAGGCAAAAGGCGCGTCATCAGACTGTCGAAAAAGGCGCAGAACGCAGAAAAGTCATAGCAAAGCGTGACAAAAAACAAACTCTGCCGATCAAATAGACTGAAATTATAATTCACAAAAGCCATAAGAGCCCCCTGTTTTTCCAGGGGGCTCAAGCTTTTCGTTTTTCGGGTCTCTGTCGTACCTTTGTACGCCGACGAGCCCCGAAAAACGAAATCTGCATCCTTCTCGACAGTCCGAAGCAGCTTGTCGATAACTTTATCGACAAGCTGGGTTCTTTCCTTTCAAGGAAAGAACGATAAAACCGCGTCAAATCCCTCACTCTAAAAGAGAAAGCCTTGTAAACGCTGAAATAATGCTTTTACAAGGCTTTTTGTGACCGTGCGATTATTTAATAAATACCATGCCGGCTGTGGGAACGGGAAGCTTTTGGGTGGCGTTTTCTATAACACCCTCGGAGACGGTCTCACCCATGCAGTTGACCGTTGTGAAATGCTTTCCTTTTTTGCCGTCGATATAAAGATGCTCGTGACAGGAGCAGTTAACAGCGCAAAGATCATCGCAGTCGATATCCACCACGGGGTTTTCGTATGCTGCCCAAACAGCCTTTTTGCCCTTTTTGGAGTATGCACGGCTATAGACGGTGCAGGGGGCTGAGGCATAAAGAGTGCCGTCCAGGAGAACATCACGGTTTTTTCTCCAGAAATCAAGATAGAAGGCGAGAGCCTTTTTATGGCTTTCGGGGATCTTATCAAGATGAACGGATATCTGGGGAACAGAGAAAAGGGTGCTTGCAAGCTGCAGGGCAACGTTTTCAACTTTATCGTCTGCGTTCCACATAAGCATATCCGAGTGAACAGCGGTCTTTCCGGAGGTTAAGCGCAGGTCTATGATGGCTCTTCTGTTGGCAAGTGCATCGCAGGGGCAGTCTCCGACTCTGAGCATATTGCCGTACTTTCTGATCGCGGGACCGATATAGCTTTGACGGAATTCGATCATAATTTCGGGATCTATGGAGCAGAGCTTTTCACGAACCTCGCGCATCAAAGCATCAACTCCGTCCTCAAGAGAGGTATAGTCTCTTTCCTGAACGGGCTTGCCCTCCTCGCTTCCCAGACAGAAGGAGTCGATAAAATCAAGCTTCAGTCCGTCAAGCTTCCAGTCGCGCACGGCGGTTTCATAGATATCTATAAGATAATCTCGAACCTTTTTGTATCGGGGGTCAAGGGCGTAGGTGGTATCGTCAAAAAGGCTGTAAAGTGTATAATTTCGAAGCTCCTCGTATTTTTCGGCATATATGCCGAGGAAGGGAACGGAGTACCAAAGGATGACCTTCATTCCTATTTCATGGATCTTTTGCACCAGCTCTGCAATACGGGGAAGGCCGAGGGGCTTCCAGTCGCCGCAATAAGCGTATCCTCTTCCGAAATCCACGGTCTGCCAGCCGTCATCTATAATAACGGTATCAAGGCCGAGAGGCTTAGCCAGACGGCATTCGCGGAGTATTTCATCAAAATCAAGGGTTTGATGGAAGCTGTACCAGAGAGAATCCATGGGAAGGCGGGCACTTTCGGGAACAGGTGCGCTCTGGTAGCCGCAATTCGTTTCCCACCAGGTAACGCTGTCGCGGATGGTATCGCAATAGTTCAGAGCTCTGTAATCCAGGCGAACAGTTGCGCTGTAGCTCTTGATAGCTGAGGTGGGCTTTGTAAAGAATTCTGCCTTGCATACCATAAGGGCAGTTTCTTCGCTGACACCTGTAGATATATTGGTGGGGATCATAGGGTCGGAGAGCGCTATCGTCAGGCGATTTTTATCATTTGGGGAAATGATCGCGTGAACGGGAGCACCTGCGGCAAGGCGCGCATCGGTGATTCTCGGTCCCCAGTTGGGTGCAAGATTACGGTTTGTTGAAACATTGGGACCCCAGAAAGAGTATGTATCTGTGGCGGGGATCTCCCATTCCACCGTGAATTTTTCGGGAACGCAGGGCTCGTCATGAACAAGCTCTACGTAAAGAAGGGTAATGCCGTCCGCTTCCGATGAACGAAGGGAAAGCTTAGCTTTTTTGTCTTCTGAATAAATTTTGTAGTTCATATATTTTTATCCTTTTGTCTGTTAATTCTGAAGTCCACACTTTTTCTCAGGTATTCAAGATATTCCGTATCGGGGCACATGGCTTTACCGGGGGTATCTGAAAGCTTTGCCACGGGGCGGCCGTTTACGTACTGAAGCTTTATTACGATATTCAGCGCGCTCTCATAGGTGTCGTTTGAGCAGAAGGTACCGATGCCGAAGGAGACCTTTGCCCGATCCTTGAAGTAATCGTACAGCTTTTGGGCAGAATCGAAATCCAGCCCGTCGCTGAACAGAAGCTGCTTTGTTTTTGGATCAACTCCGTATTTTTCGTAATGGGCGATGATCTTTTCCCCCCACTTGTAAGGGTCTCCGCTATCGTGGCGCACGCCTGAATAGTTGTTCACCATGGAACGGTTGAAGTCCAAAAGAAAGAGATCGGTTGTAACGGTGTCGGTAAGAGCGGTACCGTTATCGCCCTCGTATTCTGCGTACCAGTCCTTCATTGCATAATAATTTGTATAGGCGAGGGGGATGGAATCTATGCCCTGATACATCTGCACGAACTCATGGGCAAAGGTACCTATGGGGGTGACCTTGTATTTCATGGCAAAATAAACGTTTGAGGTGCCCACGCAGTTTGGAACCTCGCGCACGAGCCTGCCTACCTCCTCGTCCTCCCATTCCCGGGAGAGACGGCGGCGGCAGCCGAACTCCGCAAATCTGAACGTATATTTCCCGTTGGTGAAGGCATCTATTTTTTCATCAAGACGCTCTCTTGCACTTTTTACCAGAGCATCGTAGTCGAAATTCATGCGAAAATATACCTCGTTTATGATCTCGAGAAGATATATTTCAAACTGCATTGCGGAGAAGAGCGGGCCCTTGACAACAACGGAAAGCTCTCCGCTTTCGGAAAGGGAAGCTGTCACATAATCACGGATCGGATGCCACAAACGGAGAAATTCCACATAATCGTCCTTTATAAATCGGATAGAGTGGAGATATTCAAGCTCTGCTTTGCGGAATCGCAATTTGCAGAGATGGTCTATCTGTTCATTTATCTCGCAAAGCATTTCCGGGGTGAAAACAACGCCGCTGTTTCTGCATTTGAAATGATATTCTCCGCAAAGGGCGGTGTGCTTATGGAAAATGACCTGATTCATATTGAATTTGTATAGATCAGTATCCAGAAGGGAAACTACTATGGGCTGTAATTTCATAACGATCTCCATTCCGCCGCCCAGCGGCGGCAAAAATATATTGAAGCTTTGCTGAGCTTAGCTGAGGGGCAAAACGCCTCGGGGCGTTTTCGGGGAGAGCTTGAATGTGAAAGGGTGAGGGCTGAAACTTTATTTTTTCCTTCACGCTGCTTTCATTTCAAAAGTGCGTGTTAAATAACGTTTATCTGGCACATTTTCATGGTAAGGAGCGCTGCATCGTGACTTTCAGGGGTAACGCCGGCGCAGCAGGAGGAATCAACATAGATCTCCTTTTCGGGGAATGCGGCCTTTAAGATGAGGGCGTTTGAAACGACGCAGATATCGGTGCAAAGACCGATCAGGGTGATATCAAAATCCTCCGCTTTGCTTTCCGTGCTGTCTATGCCGATAAGCACGGGGAGACTCGCAGAGCCGAAGGTGGGCTTTTCAACGGAGGTGAACTCCCGCCCTTCGAGGGCGAGGGCGATTCTTCTGTCAAGCTCCCAGCCTTCTGTTCCCTTGATGCAATGGGGAACAGGGAGCTTTTTGCCCTCTGCGCTTTTCATATAATCATCGGAATGGGTGTCGTATGTGACGAATATCCTTCCGTCAAAGTCTTTTATTTTCCGGCAGGCATTTTCAATGATGGAAACGGCCTCGGCAGTGCCCAGTGCACCGTCCACAAAATCCTTTTGTATGTCTACGATAACGAGATAGTGCTTCATAAAAGATCCTTCCCTTGTGAGATTCACAAATATAAATTGCGGTTAGAGGTTTTCGGTATTTACAAAATCATTATAACACATTTTTTTCCAAAGTAAAGGATGGATTGAGATTTGTTGAAAATGAGAAAGAAAGCCGCCGAAGGTTGTTTTCGGCTATGATATATTCTCCAAAACGCGGGAATATGAAAAAACAAAAAACTTGCAAAAGCACAGCTCGCTTTTGCAAGTTTTTAATAACTTCTTTTTCAGTATCTTTTTCTTATGCCAGGATCTCTTTTGCCAATTCTTTGATTTGGCAGAGATTATCGTCGCTGAGGGCGCTGTGGATGGTGACCGTTGTATCGGTATAGGTGATGCTTTTCAATCCCTCTGTCATTTTCATGATCTTTTTTGCCGCAAGGGGCGCCCAGCTTCCGTTCTCGATAATACCCACGGTTCTGTTTCGGTAGCCTCTTTCGCAAAGCTCGTTTATAAACTCACGCATGAAGGGGAAAATATCTCCGTTATAGGTAGTGGTTGCAAGAATGATCCTTCCGTATCTGAATGCATCCTCTACGGCTTCCGCCATATCGCAGCGTGCAAGATCGTTCACTGCCACCTTTGCGCATCCCAGCTCCTCAAGCTCCTCGCAAAGCTTTTCAACAGCTTTTTTTGTATTGCCGTAAACCGAGGTATAGCAGATAACAACGCCTTCGCTTTCAACGCCGTAGGATGACCACGTGTTATAAAGATCCAGATAATAGCCTAAGTTTTCGCTAAGGATGGGACCGTGCAGGGGGCATATTATCTTTATATCAAGTCCTGCCAGCTTTTTGAGGGTTGCCTGTACCTGGGCACCGTATTTTCCAACGATACCGAAATAGTATCTTCTCGCCTCGCACGCCCAGTCCTCGTCGGCATCAAGGGCGCCGAATTTGCCGAATGCATCTGCGGAGAAAAGCGCACGGGTCTCGCTGTCGTACGTCATCATGACCTCGGGCCAGTGCACCATAGGTGCGGTATAAAAGGTGAGGGTGTGGGTGCCGAGAGAGAGGGTGTCATTATCCTTCACTGCGATCCTTCTTTCGGAAAAATCGCATTTGAAAAACTTTTGCATCATTGCAAAGGCTTTGTCTGTCGCAACCATCACAGCATCGGGGTATTCCTTTGCAAATATATCGATATTTGCGGAATGGTCAGGCTCCATGTGCTGAACGATGAGATAATCCGGCTTTTTATCTCCAAGCTCTTTTTTTATATTTGCCAGCCATTCTTCTCCGAACGCCTTATCCACGGTATCAAAAACGGCAATTTTTTCGTCTTCGATAATATATGAATTATATGCCATTCCGTTGGGAACGATATACTGTCCCTCAAAAAGATCAATAGAGTGATCGTTCACGCCTACGTACTTTGTATCCTTAGTTATCATTTTCAATCTCCCGATAATTTGATATGTTCATTTTATCATATTTTTTCATATAATAAAAGAGGTTTATTTAACCATCTTTCGATTTTTCCTGATTTTTTGTAAAAAATCTTTTATTTCTTTCCTGCATTATACCGGCTTGCGGACGTTGCAATTCAGATCGCAATATGATAAAATACATTTGTAAATGTGTATTTTGCTTTTTCTGAAAGGAAAGGAGGCCTTGAATGAAGGATAGGTTTGAGCTGGTCTCTCCCTATAAGCCAACGGGCGACCAGCCCCGTGCAATAGATATGCTTTCTGCAGGGCTGGACAGCGGCGAGAGGTTTCAGACTCTTATGGGCGTTACCGGTTCAGGTAAGACCTTCACTATGGCGAATATTATCGCCAACGCCAACCGTCCCACTCTGGTACTGGCTCATAACAAAACTCTTGCCGCTCAGCTATGTACGGAATTCCGTGAGTTTTTTCCGAACAACGCCGTGGAATATTTTGTTTCCTATTACGATTATTACCAGCCTGAGGCCTATGTTCCCGGGAAGGATATGTATATAGAAAAGGATTCCTCCGTGAACGATGAGATAGATAAGCTGCGTCACAGCGCCACAAGCGCGCTCTTTGAGCGGCGTGATGTTATCATCGTTGCCAGCGTTTCCTGCATTTTCTCCCTCGGTCCTCCCGAGGAGTATTCTTCTCAGGTGACCGCACTTCGCCCGGGGATGATCATGGACAGGGATGAGCTTGCAAGAAAGCTCATATCCGTAAGCTACAATCGGAATGACATGAGCTTCGTGCGCGGAACCTTCCGAATGAAGGGGGATACGCTGGAGGTATTTCCCTCCAACGAAAATTCAAAGGGAGTACGGGTTGAGTTTTTCGGTGATGAGATAGATCGGGTAAGCGTTATCGATGCTCTTAAGGGCACGGTCATTCAGAACGTGAGCTATGCCCCTGTTTATCCCGCGAACCACTACGTGCTTTCCGAGGAAAACCGTGAGGCGGCATTTGCCGATATAGAGGCGGAGCTTTCGGAGAGGGTAGAGTTTTTTGAAAGTCAGGGAAAGCTTATCGAAGCACAGCGCATCCTTGAGCGCACAAGATACGATCTGGAGATGCTTCGCGAGGTGGGCTTTTGCTCGGGAGTTGAGAATTATTCCCGCGTATTCTCCCGACGTCCTCCCGGCTCCACGCCATATACCCTTCTTGACTATTTCCCCAAGGATTTTCTTTTGCTTGTGGACGAGAGCCACGTCACTCTCCCCCAGGTTCGGGGTATGTTCGGCGGAGATCATGCGAGAAAGAAAAATCTTATCGATTACGGCTTCCGTCTGCCCTCTGCTTATGACAACAGACCCTTGAATTTTTCTGAATTTGAAGAGAAGATAAATCAGATAATATGCGTCAGCGCAACTCCCGGAGATTACGAAAAGCAGCATTCATCCTGCATCGCAGAGCAGGTCATCCGTCCCACGGGTCTTCTTGATCCTGAGATCGAGGTGCGCCCCGTTGCCACACAGGTGGACGATGTGCTCGGCGAGATCCGCCTTCGCACGGATCGCGGAGAGAGGGTGCTTGTCACCACTCTCACAAAGAAAATGGCAGAGGACTTGAGCGAATATCTTGATTCCAGAGGAGTGAAGGTCAAATATATCCATCATTCCATTGATACCATGGAGAGAAGCGAGCTGCTTCGGGATCTGCGCCTTGGCGTTTATGATGTTCTCGTAGGCATCAACCTTCTCCGCGAGGGCATAGACCTTCCCGAGGTTACTCTGGTTGCCATACTTGATGCGGACAAGGAGGGCTTTCTCCGCAGTGAATCGTCCCTTATTCAGACGATCGGCAGAGCCGCCCGCAACGTGGGCGGAAAGGTCATCATGTATGCTGATACGGTAACAGGCTCTATGAAGGCGGCTATAAGCGAGACCGAGCGGCGTCGTGCCATACAGCATAAGTACAATGTGGATCACGGCATCACTCCCACCACTATAAAGAAAAAGGTGGGCGAGCTTATTCAGATAGGCACCGCGGATAAGGGTGCAAGGGGCAAGCCCGAAAAGAAGGAAAGCAGGGAAGCTCAGATCGAAAGGCTCCGCCGCGAGATGAAGGAGGCCGCAGCCGCTCTTCGCTTTGAGGAAGCCGCTTTCCTCCGTGATAAGATCCGCGCTCTGGAAACGACCAAAGAATCGGCATCCCAAAAGAAAGCAACGGGTCCAAAGAAAAGATAAATAGAAGGTTCTTTCTAAAAAGCTCCACGTTCGACCTGTCGAAAAAGAGGCACAAAATACCCTTGACAAAAGGGGGATGCTCGTATAGAATAGTAGTGTAGAAAATAACACTGAAAAGGAGATATATCATGGCTGAAAAAGAAATGTTCGAAAACGAAGAAGTTTTCGTATATACTCTCACTGATGACGAAGGCAACGAAAGTGACTTCGAGATGATAGGCAGCGTTGAGGTTGACGGCAAGACATATTGCGCACTCATCCCCTATACCGAAGGCGATGAAGAGCCTGAGGAGTACATCGTTCTCAGAGTTGAGAAGAGCGAAGAGAATCCCGATGAGGATATCCTCGTTTCTATCGATGATGATGAGGAGTTTGACCGCATCGCCGATATTTTTGACGATGAGTTCGCTGATATCGATTACGATATGGCACCCGAAGAGGAATAATTTATTATTGCTCACAGCCTGCGGTGCGCGTGATAAAATTTCGGTAATTAAACCCACAAATGATTAATGGAGTCCAACCTCGGAGTGGGAATGCAGGCCTCCCGCCCGCCTCTCCTTTGACAGGCGGTGTCGGATGTTGGAAGCACAAAGCTCAGGGCGAGGATACCACCTTGCTTAAGCAGGGTTTCTTAATTACTTTTTTACACGGCACGGCGGGTTAAATAAAAAAGATAAAAGGAAGCCCCGGGCTTCCTTTTTGTTTGCAATTTGTGAAAATAACGGAGGCAGAGATGGACCGCTTGGGTTTTCTGGAAAGCATAAAAGAACAGTACGACTTAGTTTCGGTACTGTCAAGCAAAAACAGCGGCTCGGTCATAAGAATGCGCCACCGCAGCCTGAAAAGGGATATGGTGGTGCGATTTTATGATGCTTCCCTGAAGGCATATCGGCTCATAAAGGATCTGGAGATTCCCGGCATCCCACTGATATACGATGTTGCAGAGCTTTCGGACGGGCAGGCGATCCTTGAGGAATACGTGGATGGCATTACGGTTTCTCAGGTGCTGGAAAGCGGAAAATATACGTACAAAGGTGCCTCCAAGGTGATAAAAGAGCTCTGCCGCCCTCTTTCGGTGCTACATTCCTTGGGAATCGTTCATCGGGATATCAAGCCTGAAAATATTATCATAGGTACAAAAGGAAAAGTTTTTCTCATTGATCTTAATGCTTCGAGAACGGTAAAGGAAAATTCAACCAAGGATACTCATATACTGGGTACCTTGGGTTATGCGCCTCCGGAACAGTTCGGCATCTCTCAAAGCGACAAAAGAGCGGATATATATGCCCTTGGTGTTCTTTTGAACGTGATGCTTACGGGAGCGCATCCGGGAGCTTGCCTTGCTAAAGGGAAAGCGGGAAGGATCGTCTTAAAATGCACTTCGATCGATCCCAACAAAAGGTTTCCCTGCGTGGAAAGCCTTGCCCTTGCGCTGTGACAGCAAAAAATTCGTTTTGACGGAGAGATGAGAGATGCTTTCCCGTTCTTTCCTTGAAAGGAAAGAACCAAAGGAACTTTAAGAAGACTAAGATAGCGAAAAGGCAAAAAGGCCCTCAAAAGGATAGAACGCGAAAAAATGAAAAAGCTCATTTTTTCGCGTTCTATCCTTTTGAGGTTATGGCACCTGCGGTGCCGCTGTCATAGCATTATGATGATCTGACAGCGCCTTTTGCCTTGTGATCTTCAGCAAAACCTATCTGTAAAGTTTTTTGCAGAGCTTTTTTTCAAAAAAGCGACCGTTTCTTTCTGCAAACCGTAAATTTCGGCATGTCAGAGTCAGCCTTTATGCGTATTCGGTACGCTTGACTGTTACCGCAAAATATCCCTGATCGTTTGTGCCGTAAGAGAATATCCAACCTTGGACCGTTTTGCCGCTTGATATGGTCTTATACGTGTTTTTGGGGAGGAACGTTGCCACCTCTGCAAGCATAAGCAGTGCTTCTTTTGCGGAGGAGACATTTTCACGGCTCTTATAGACAAGCTCGATACGGTCAACGTATGTTCCGTCTGCCTGTGAGTTTTTGGTCTCTATTCTCACCTCAACACCGATATCGGGAAGGGTACCTTGGAGGACCAGATCGGAGGAAACGCTTGTCTCAAATCCGGCAAAGCCTGAATCCTCCATAGTTGCGCTGAGTGCAAAGGCGATCTTCTCCGGTGTTACTGTGAGGAAAGCATCGGTTTCCTCAGCGGATATGCGCTGGGTGGCATAAAAAAGGTCGGAAGCGCTGTTTATTAAGTATATTGCCTCATAAAGGCAGTCCTTGCCTGTTGCGCTTTGAGTGACGTACCCCAGCAGGGTAGAGTGCAGGTTTATAGATCGCTTAATGAAGCTTGATTTCATTTCCGTAAGCTCTGCGCTCATCTGAGTATTGCTTTCGGCACCGGGCATTCCGTTAAGAGAAGGGATCTCATTAAAAAGCTCATCAAAGCCTTCGGAGATCATATTGGAGAATTCATACAGACCTTCATCGGTGATATCGTTTGAATCCTTTTGCTTTTCCCACGCAGAATCAAGCTCCGCAAAAAAATCGTTGATATCCTCTTCCTGCTCCTTGGTTATTTCGAAGGCCTCTATGGTATCGCTCATCATGGCTGAAGCCGAGCCGTCATTCTTATCAAATGGCTTGATTATAAGGAATACAACTGCCGCCGCTATAGCAAGCACAGCAGCAACGGCAATGGCGATAATGAGGGGAGCTTTGGTCTTTTTCTTTTTGCCAAAGAAATTGTCAACGGGAGAGCTGTTGCTTGCGCTTTCCGTATCAGCCTCGGGGGTGAGCTCGGCAGGCTCGCTTTCAGGTGTGCTCTCGTTGCAAAACCTTTTGCAATCGGGGCACATAACAGCTTCATCAAAAAGCTCCTTGCCGCAGAAATTACATTTTTTCATGATCTTGTTTCCTTTTTTGAAATTACTGTTGATTATTTGAACGGTCAAACTGACGGAAAATACGGATGTTTTCCATGACGTAGCTTCTCGTCATAAATCCGAAGGCGATACCAACAACGCCGATAACTCCGCCGAATATGATATTGTATATCAAAGCGATCACAAGACCAGTTACGGGGGTGTATTTGGCGGCAATATCTTTGGGGTTGCTTACCACCTCTTTTGAGTACTGCATATCGGAGTAAGCACTGAATATATTAAGTGCGGCGATAATAAGCAGCGAGGTGGCTATGCTTTTTTCACCGTCTGATGCGAAGAGAACTATTGAGAAAATTATCTGCAATGCCGCAACTGCCGACCATATAAACGCTTCGGTCTTCACCTTCTCTGAGAGGACGTTAAGATACGGCTTCGGATCGGAATTTGCAAAGCTTTGGCCGAAAAAGCTTTGCTGAGTCGATTGATCGTTTGTGGGGCATCCGCAGCCGGGGCAGATGACCGCAGCATCAAAAAGCTCTTTTCCGCAATGTGTGCAGAATTTCATGATACTTTCTCCCGCCTTCAGCTTATCAATGTACTTCTATGGAAATATAAGAAAAATCGGTCTCTGTGGTTATATCAAGGTTCTTGTAGCTGAATTCGTAGTAAAGACCGCCAACAGAGCCTTCGTAGTCGCATTCCTTAACGAGCTTCTCTCCCAGAGCTTCAGCGGAGCTTTCGTCAAACATGAAGATCACGTATTTGTTTTCGTCGGGGTATACCGTGAAATGGGTGAGCTTTTCTCCGTAAAGCTCCAGGCAGTTTTCGTATTTTATAAGCTCGCTGTTTGATCCCGAGGGAACGCCGAAATCAAAAAGACAGCCCACGTACGAGGAGGGGATATGGCAAAGGTCGTCCATCTCAAGGTTAGGACGGGGGAATATCATAAGGGCAAGAATTCCCAAAACGAGAATAAATGCGCCGACAGAGGCGAGGATAATAACCTTTTTGCTTATCTTTTTCTTTTCCTTTTGGGGTGCAGGGGTAAAGGCAGGTGTGCTTTGATCTTCAGCGGGGCATCCGCAGCCGGGGCAGATGGCTGCCTCGTCCAAAAGCTCTTTGCCGCAATACTTACAATACTTCATAAAAACCTCCGTTATAGGATCAGTCAGCGATGATGATGGAATCGATCATCTCATTGGTAATGATGGACTCGCCTGTGAAAAATTCGGAGAAATCAATAACACAGTTAAGTGCGTCCTCTGAAAAGCTCTCGCCGCTGACGTTGCCCATCATGTACTGTATTGAGGGGCTTGATAGGCTTATAGCGATCTGGGTATTCTCTGCGCTGAGCAGAGCGAGGTTATCCTTTTCAGTACCCTGTGCTGTCTTCATTTTCTCTGTGAGCTTTTCTCTGTACTGTGCAAAATCCTCGTAGAATGCGCTGAGCGCATCATCGATAGCTTCTCCGTATGCACCGAATTCGCTGTCATCGACGGGGTTAGCTGCCTTGAGATCGTCAAAGGCCTTATTGAATGCGTCAAGTGTGTCATAAACAAGTTGTTTGCCGTCTTCATCAAGCTCAAATGCTTCGATAATATCCTCTCGGATGGTGTATTTCTTATCTTCCTTCTTTGCATTACAGGAAGCGAAGGCTCCCATGGCAAGAATTGCCGCAAGGATGAGGGAGAGGAGCTTTGTTGATTTTTTCATTTTTAATACCTCGTAAAGAATTAGATCAATTGATTAAAAAAATCTGCCAATTAATTCTTTGCGGGCTTTGCAAAGAGGACCAATGCATCACCGATAAGGCAAATTCCTGCGATAACAGCAAAAACTACGGTTCTTGTGTTGTATTCGCTTATGGTGTCCTCCCACTCGTCAAGATTTTGAGCAAGGGCGTTTCCTTGTACAGTGCCCTCTGTCTTTTCATAAAGATCGATGCCGTCGCGGGCTCTTTGCAGATCATCGCTTGTGGCGGTCAGTATGGCAAGAACGGCAAAAACGATCAGCATAACAGTGAGGATGACTGCCAAAATGGTCTTGTTTTGTGAAATGAAATTCATTTTTTTCACTCCTTTTCGTTATTTTTTTATAATTGTAGCACAAATAATGCTTACAGTCAAGCAATAATTCCTTTGGTGTATTTATACTTTGGGGGAAAATGGGTAAAATTATACGATAAGGGAGGTGGAAAAATGAGAGAAATTGATTACAAGGCTCTCGGCGAAAGAATAAGAGCTGCCCGCAGGGCAAAAAATATGACCCAGGAGACCCTTGGAGAGATATGCTCTCTTTCCGCGGCTCATATCGGGCATATTGAAAGAGGCACACGTATCCCTTCCCTTGATACTTTATATAAGATATCCCTTGCCCTTTCGGTGAGCGTTGACCATCTTCTTTTTGATTCCGCTTGCACCGTAGATGCGGTCTTTGCATCCGTTTCAGCTTCTCTCAAGGGGAAGGATGAGGCGAAGGTGCGTTCCTTTATTTCCACAGTCAAGGCTCTTTGGGATAAGATAGACGATCTTTGATTTAAGATTTATTGTATATGAAAAAGAGGAAAAAGTCCTATGCTGTCAGCATAGTTTCGAGCTTTTTCCTCTTTATTTTTTTGTTTGGCTTTTTGTGTTGACGGGACTGCTTTTTTGTGCTAAATTAGTCATATAGAATAGGTTTTTTGAGGTGTTTTATGAAAAAGGATACTTCTGAGCTTTTGAAGGAGCTGGCCTCTTGCGAGAGCTTCACAAGCTTTTATAATGAAAATGAAGACTGCATGGTGAGCGGGTCTCTGTGTGCTTATCTTGCAGAGCTTCTTGAAAGCAAGGGAATAAAAAAAGCAGATGCTATCAGAAAAAGTGAGCTTTCCGAGGTTTATGCTTATCAGATCTTTTCGGGGCTGAGGATACCGGAGCGAAAAAAGCTCCTATCCCTTGCCGTGGGTATGGGATTGACCCTTTGTGAAGTTCAAACACTTCTAAAGCATTGCTCCTACGCCCCTCTTTATGCCAAATGCCCCTTTGACTGTATAGTAATATACGGTATATGCAGAGAAATGATGGTGATGGATATAAATTCACTTCTCTATGAGTATGGGGAGGAGACCTTGGGATGAAAAGCTGTCCTTATTGTAATGCCTCTCTTGAGGAAAACGCCTCCTTCTGTCTTTATTGCATGAGAGAGCTTTCAAAGAAAAAAACGGCGGTTGTTAAAAAAAGCAGGCGCCCTAAGGCGAAGGTAGTGATCGCAGTTCTTTTGGTATGCTTTATAATGGGGGCGGCGATAGGACTGATCATGGCATTCACGGGCGGCGATGAAAAGCCCCGGTCAAATGACAAGGAAGAGGGCAATATTCAGGAAACGACAGATGCCTTGGAAAAGGAAGAGGAAGAGAAGGAAAGCGTAATATGTAATTTTGAGGATTTTCAGCTTCGGTGCATTTATCTTTCCGGAAAAAACTCCCTCACTCATCTTTTTGATGCGGGAAGCTTTGTTAACACTCACAGCGGAAAAGATCGAAGCGGCGATACCTGGGATATCTACCAAGCGGATACCCATCTTCCGGGAGTTGGATTTTCGGTCAGCTTTTGTGAGGGCGGAGAGGAAATAATAACTGCCGTCACGGGGATAAGCGGGGAAGCTGTGGACGAAGCGCTGAAGATATGTATGTGTGCGGTGGAATCGGTGTATAATTATTCATATACGAATCTTTATGAATTTCTGTCTGACAGAGAAAAGTATCCCATGTCTGAGGCGGACCCGTCGGAATGTGTTTTGCTCCTTGCAGGTCTGCCCGATCCTTCCGGGAAAAAGAACGATGAGGGGACCGATGTGAAATTGGAGTATACCGCAAGCATAACTGAAGGAAAAGAGAATGCAGAGGAATATCTGTATTTTCAGAAGCGCACGCGGGTGTATGAGGGGAAAGAGGTATACGATATTTTCCTTCTTCATACCGGTAAGTGATCTAAACGACAAAGGGAAGAACAGGTGAGATTTTCTGTTCTTTCCTTGAAAGGAAAGAACCAAAGGAACTTTAAGAAGACAACGATAGCTAAAAGGCAAAAAGGCCCTAAAAAGAGGGAGAAACACCAAAATGAACGAGCTCATTTTGGTGTTTCTCCCTCTTTTTAGGCTTGGGCACCTTCGGTGCCTCAGCCAAAGCAGATTTCTGCTTTGGCGACGCCTTTTGCCTTGTGATCTTCAGCAAAACCTATCTGTAAAGTTTTTTGCGGAGCTTTTTTCAAAAAAGCGACCGTAACTCATGCCCCACGGTTTTGTACTCTGCGCTTTTTCGACAGAATGAGACACCCCTTGCAACAGTGCTGTTACAAGGGGTGTCTCATTCTAATTAACAGATATTAAGTTAATGATTATTTCTTTACGAAAAGTATTTCTTCGTAGCCGTCACCAATGGTGAGGGTATCACCGTCTACCTCGTATTCACCGAGGGAGGACTGTACGCCTTCAACAACGATGTAGAGCTCGCCGTCGCTAACGCCCCACTCGCAATCCAAGGTTTCCATGTCGTCATAGAGGGTGCAGGATCCGTTTTTCTTGAACTCAACGCTGTCGCCGTCCTCGCTCTCCCATTCGCCAACGAGATCCTTGTCGATGTCAAGCTCAACCTCGTCATAATCGAGGTCAAGATCGAGGTCAAGGTCCGCATCAAGGTCCGCATCAAGGTAATCGTCAAGGCTGTCAACCTTCTCAAACTCGATAGTATCGCCCTCGGCTGTGAGCTCGATGGTGTCGCCGTCAACAGCATATTCCATATCCATGGATTCGCCGTCATAGGTAAGGGTGAAAACATCATCCTTAACGGTGTAAGAGTAAACAACTTCCATGCCGTATGTAAGGTCGGTCATAATGCAGGTGCCCTTGTTGGTAAACTCAAATGCCATAGCGAATGATTCATTTACCCAGATACCGATATAATCTTCGTCAGCTTCGTTCTTGTTGGAGTTGCCGCCGAGGATGCCGGCATTGCCCTTGTTGCCGCCGTCGTTCTTGTTATTGTTCTTGTCGTTGTTCTCTTCTACTTTGGAGTTATCCTTATTGTCGTCCTTATCGGAGCCGGAGCCGCAGGAAACAAGGCTGATCACAAGGATAAGCGCGAGAAGAAGCGTAAGAAACTTTTTCATTTTTTGATCCTTTCTGAATTAAAGAATAGAATTTGGAAATAAGCTCACTGCTTGAATAAGCTCAAAGTCCAACGCTTATATTATAAGCATTGATGGGTAATTTGTCAATGATTTTCCAAAAAACCGTCAAGTTGTATAATCAGTGTACCGATTGAAACAGTATAATTCTTGAAACTAACATACTTATGTGTTATACTTTCAATATAGTAGATGGGAGGGCTTTGATTTGAATATTTTGCTTTCTGTGGTTATGTGGGTCCCTTTTCTTGTTTGCATCGGGATATGCGGATTTTTCTTTTGCCGCCGCGGATATGAAAAGGGTGTTTGGCATTCCGTTTTTTCCGTTTGTGCCACTGTTTTCGCTTCTGTTATGAGCATTGTGCTTGCAAGGCTTGCAGCCCTTGCGTTTGGACCGCTGATAAGCTCATTTTCTCTCATGGCGGGGGAGAGGGGAAGCGTTCTTTATTTGCTCGTTTCTCTTTTCCTTCCCGGTATCATACAGGGCGCCGTTGCCCTCGTTCTGTTCTTTGTGTTCATGCTCGTTTCGGTTCCTTTGTTGAAAAAGCTTGCAATTAAAGTCGGATATCGGACAATGAAGGAGAAAATGAACGCCCCCGAGCCCGAAAACAGGAAGGAAAAGGCGATCGGCGCCGCCGTGCGCCTTGCCGACAGTCTTTTATTCACGGTATTGATTCTTCTTCCCCTGTACGGTACGGTGAATGCATACGCTCCGTCGTTGGAGAGCGTATGCCGCATTGCAGGAGAGGAGGGTGCCGTCCTTGAGGCAGCGGAGAGCCTTTCGCAACACCCCGCGGTCTGGCTTTCAAAGCCTGCGCCCTTTACCGCGGCTTATGATCTGCTTACCGGCTTTCAGATGAACGGAGAGACGGTCAGTCCGAGGAGGATCGGAAATGTTATTGAAACCACTGCTGAGAAGGCACTGCATATTGTTGATCTTATACGTACGGGAGAAAAGGTCTCCGAAAAGACGGTTCTTGATCTTGCACGGTACCTGGAGAAGAATGTGGTCAAGGCAGATTGGGCGTATGCCGTTTCAACGGAGATCATTAGGCTTTCGGCAGAAAACGTCCCCGAAGACCAAAGAGAAAGCGCTTCCTATAAATATCTGCTTCATCCGCTTTCCGAAGGACTTTGCGATATGTCCCGCAAGGAGTTTGTAAAGAGCGGAGAGGCTGTTGTGGACTTCGCGGTTTACTTTATAGAAAATGCTCCGGGAGAGTTGGAGCTGGAAAGCATGGACACGGAGTATATGTATAAGAACGGAATGTTTGCAGCTCTTGCCGAGACCTTCAACGAGACTGAGCAGTTGCGTCTTTTTAAGCTCTGCCTTTACAGAGATGCGGCATACAACGCTCTTTCATACAGCGACGATGCGGTGGAAATCTTTATGGGAGGCTATGACGAAAGCAGGCTGACATTTGAAAAGGATCTTGAAAAAGAGGGGGAGGCATTGTATATCATTCTCAGTAACATGGGAGATATAACCGAGGCAGAGGCTTTGGCAAGGCATCCTTATCTTGGAAAGGATGCGTTTGTGCGCTCTAGCGCATATCTCGATGTGGAAAAGCTTATAGGTCTTTATAATGTGACGGCGGAGCAGAGAGAATACGTTTTGTCATCGAACAAGGTGAAAGACGCATTGATAGATGCGCTCGGCAGTTTCAGCTCCGTATCATTGGAGGAAAGTCTTTTCAGTGATTATTGCAGAGTGTTGGGAGATCTTTGTGCCTTCAGACCCTTTGAACCTGCAGGAGACGGTAACGGCTCTGCCGTTCTGAAAAACGAGATCATTGTTAATGTAAAATGCGAAAAGGGAGCTTTAAGCTTTGCGCTTTCTGCTCTGGGGGAGGACTATTTTGCCCTTTGGGATAATAGCTTTTCTTTGCGGCGGGAGGTATATGAGCTTCTCGTGGCCCTTTCCGGTAATATGCAGAGTGAGGAGGAGCTTGAGGGCAGCTATAACAGCGCCTGTGATGCCTGCTCGTCCCTTGTTCAGCTTATGACAAAGGTTTGCTTTGTCAAAAACTTGGGAGAGGGCGAGTATACGGAGAGCGATTGGTCGAATTTGTTTGCTGCGGATGTCAGCTCCTGCCTTAAGAGCGATATCCTTGCCAAAGCTATCAAAGAACTGACGGAAAAAGGAAAGGATCCTTTTTCCATGGGGGAAAGGCTCACAGAGGAAGAGAAAAATCGGCTTCGGGGCCTTATGAATCATGTTTCATCTTCGCTTTGTGCTGAAAAAGCCACTATCAGTATGTATATCCATAATGCCCAGACCGGAGAAGCGGAGCTTGTGGAAAAGCCCGTAAGCTCTCTTACCGATGAAGAGCTTGAGCTGTTCGGAATGAGCCGTGAAGAGCTTGAGCGCCGCTATATCCCTGAAAAAGTATTGAGGGAGAGAGTAGGGCTTCTGAAGGCGTTTTTCGGTTTGTGAGTTTTTTGAAAAACTCTGCAAAAAACTTTGTGAAATAGGTTTTGCTGAAGATTACAAGGCAAAAGGCGCGTCAGAGCATCATAATGCTCTGACAGCGGCACCGCAGGTGCCATAATCTAAAAAGAGGGAGACACACCAAAATGAGCTCGTTCATTTTGGTGTGTCTCCCTCTTTTTAGGACCGTTTTGCCTTTTCGCTATCTTAGTCTTCTTAAAGTTCCTATGGTTCTTTCCTTTCAAGGAAAGAACAGAAAATTCATCCGGCCTTGCAGAGCAGACGAATCAAAAATTCAATCTGATTCATTTTGCTCCTGCCCGTCGCCTTCGCAAGAGCAGCACGAGCTGCGTGCGGCGACACAGGTCTTTGCAAAAGGGCAGCCGATGCATTTCTGCCCTTTCCTTTTCGCCCGGATAACATACCAGGATGCAAGGCCCACGACCAGTGCCGTTATTCCGATGATAATAATATTATCCAGCATGATATATGACCTTCTTTATTTTGCGATCTTTTGAGCTGCGGCGATTTTTACCGCTTTCTCATTTTTTACTCTTCTGTTGGCCTTTCCTATCATGACAGCTGCGGTGAGCGCCATAAGTCCAACGGCGATACCGCCGAGGATGGCAGGGATGACCGCAAGCTCTTTCGGCGAGGTGAGGAGTGTACCGACGGTATATACAAGATAGCCGACGGTGTATCCGACGCCGAGCTGCAATCCGATGCCGCCCCACAGCCATTTAGCGCTCTTCATTTCCGCGTTCATTGCGCCGATAGCCGCAAAGCAGGGAGGGCTGAACAGGTTGAACATAAGGTAAGCAAGAGCTGCGACCTTGGAAATGGCAAGAGCGTAAGCAACCTCTTCTCCTGCTCCCTCCATAAGTGCAAGCTCCTCGGTGTTGATAAGGTTCTCCAGACCCACAAAGCACACCGCCAAAGTTCCCACAACGTTTTCCTTGGCGATAAATCCGGTGATAGCTGCCGCCGCAAGCTCCCACGAAAGAACGCCCACGATGGGGAGAAGAAGATATGCGAAGGGGCCGCCTATGCTTGCAAGTATAGAAGCGTCGGCACTTTTGGCAACGGTGAAGCTCCATGTAAATGACTGCATGATCTGAACTGCCGTGTTGCAGAGAAGGATTATGGTAGCAGCCTTAACTATGTATGACCAGCCGCGGCTTGCCATGGATTTAACAGCTCTCCAGAGGCTGGGAGCCTTGTATTCGGGAAGCTCTATAATGAAATAGGATTTTTTGTGTCTGTATCCGGTGATGGCGTTGATGAGCAGAGCGCAGAGGAAGATAATAACTATGCCCGCAAAGTACATAAGCGGGCCGACCCACGTGGCATCGGAGAAGAAGGCGCCGGAAAAGAGGGCGATAACGGGAAGCTTTGCGCCGCAGGGCATAAAGGGCGCAAGCATTGCGGTGGCCCTTCTTTCTTTCTCGTTTCGAATGGTGCGGCAGGCCATAACGCCGGGGATGGCACAGCCCGTTCCGATAACGAAGGGG